>JANXWZ010000136.1 GCA_025350865.1 Rhodanobacteraceae bacterium | reverse complement strand
ATCGGCGAGTACGTTTTCGGTTTCAAGATCGCAGAACGCCCACTTCAAGGCAGAGATGACCCGCCAAACGTACCTTTCTTCGAGTGGCAGTTCGGCTAATGCGGCCAGGTAAGGCGCTGTATCCTGCCCTCCAATATCAGCCCTGAGCAGCTCCAGATACGGCCTCATCTTTTCCGAACGGACGAGATCTTGGGCGCCGGCCTCTTGGTGCAACGCGCTGATTGGAATGCTCTGCGGGGTGGGGCGCATCTCGTGTCTCCCTGTGTGTCCGAGTCCTAGCCTACATCGTCCATTTGTACGGGAGGCAACCGGCAAAGCGCTCGGTTGCCCCTGCCAAAACGAAAGCTGGTTACAACCACTACAAAAACCACTACAGTGACGAAAAAGATGGCCAGCCGTTTCGGGCTGGCCATATCGTAAGTCCTTTATTATGAGATTGGTGCGGAGGAGGGGACTTGAACCCCTATGCCTTGCGGCGCTAGCACCTCAAGCTAGTGCGTCTGCCAATTTCGCCACCTCCGCATGGAACCGGTGATCGGGTTCGGTGCGATGAGCAATCCGAATTCAAGTATAGCATCGGTCGCGGTGGTTAGAAGTGGCTGAGTAAACCAGAAAATGATGCAAGTTCGAGCAACGTGCAGCCGCCGGCGGGAACGTCGACCACTTCGTGCTCCAACACCCAGGTAAAGTCGTGAGGGATGAAGACGGCGTTCCAGCCCGCGGCCAATGAGGGGTTGATATCCGACTTGGGGCTGTTGCCAATCATCCAGGTGGCATGTCCAGGGAAGCGGTGCTGCTGGGCGAGAGCGCGGTAGGCCGCCTCGGTCTTTTCGGGGAGGACTTCGACCTCGGTGAAGTAGGGTCGCAGGCCGGAGCGGTCGAGCTTGTCGTTCTGCTCAATCAGGTCACCCTTGGTGACGAGGTGGAGCTCGTGGCGTTCGGCTAGCTGGCGCAGGGTATCGGCGACACCTGGAAGAAGTTCGATTTCCTGGGCGGCGATGGACTCGGCAAAGCTGACGATGCGGCGGTGTTGATCCTCGGTGACTGGCTGCGCGGTCAGTTGTTCAAAGCAGGTGACCAGCGAGCGGCGAAAGCTCTTCATGCCGTAGCCGTGTCGGGCAATGGTCGCGCGCTCGACAAGGTTGAGGTGTTCACGCACCTCTTGCGGGGTGTGGACGCGGTGGTCGAGGTAGGAGATGAACGCGGCGATGGCGCGCTCGAAGTAGACGTTGTTCTCCCACAAGGTGTCGTCGGCGTCGAAGAGGAGGGTCTGGCGAGACTCGATCCGGGGTGGCGTTTTAGAGTGAGATACCATCCCATCGATTGTATCGGGAGGCACCGGGGCCGGTGCTACACTCGGCTGACAGCGCCGATGACGAACTACACAATCCTGGATATTGTCGGTGCATTTGTAGCCATGGCGGGCTTTGCGGCAATCCTGTTTGCTCCGGGGTATGTGCTGGCGTACGGGATTGATTTGTTCGGCTTTCGTCAGCGAACACGTCAAGAACGCTGTGCGTGGGCGATTGCTCTATCGTTCGCTATATCTCCTGTCTCCGTCACGTTGCTGGGACGGGTGATGTCGCTCGGTGCACTTGCGATTGTCCTGACCGTGGGTGGGATTGTGGCCGTCCTGCTCCTCGCTATTCAGCCTAAGGGACTTCGATCCTCGGTCGACCGTGATCGTTTGCTGCTGGCGATATTCACAGCGTTTGGCGTAGTGGCGATTGTCGGGTCGCTGGTGGATATTCAGCAGGGAAGCAAGCTTTACCTGAGTGTGTCGGTCCTCGATCAGGCGTACCGCGTGGCGTTCGTCAACGGCATTGCGCACACGGGGATTCCGCCGCTCAACCCGCTGTATTATGCCGGTGCCGAGGCGACGATGCGCTACTACTACTTCTGGTATGCGGTTTGCGCGGTGTGCATGAAAGTTGCGCATGTATCGGCGCGGCAGGCCTTGATTGCGAGCAGTTGCTGGGTGGGCGTGGGTCTGATTGCGATGATTGCTTTGTTCGCCCGGCACTTTATGGAGCTGGGAGAGCGGCTTTATCGCTTCATTCTGGTCGGAGCATTGTTGCTGACGGTGACAGGACTGGACATTCTGCCTGTGCTCTATAACCTGTTCGTCAACCATGAATTCAGCGGCGACCTGGAGTGGTGGTCGACCGATCAGGTGTCGTCCTGGTTCGACAGCATTGCGTGGGTACCTAATCATACGGCGTCACTGCTGTGCTGCCTGACTGCCTTTTTGTTGTTGTGGCGGACACGATCAGACGTGTCCAGGCGTGACAGGATTGCAGCTGTGGTGTTTGCGGGGATCGCAGCGGCGAGTGCGTTTGGTCTATCGATTTACGTGGCTGCAGGATTCGCGATGGTGATGGCTGGCTGGACTGCGGTGTCGCTGATGCACGGCACAGGGCGGGCCCGAGCGATCCAGTTGGCCGCGAGCGTCGGGGTGGCGGGATTGCTGCTGATTCCATATCTACGCGAGCTAATGGGGTCGCACTCCGGCACCGAGGGAGGCGCGAATGCGGAGGCCGCACACCTCTTCCAATGGAGCGTGCGGAAGATGATCGATTCGAGCCTAGTCACCGGCCTTCCAGCATTAGCCTCGATCGAACGAAGCCATCCGATTCTGCTGGATCAGTTCGTGCGGCTGGTTCTGCTGGTGCCGGGATATGCCATCGAACTTGGCGCGTATGGACTGGTGTTGATCGTCGCCATAGTGAGGCGTAAGTCGCTGGGAGAGGCGGGTCGGACGGCGTTGGGTCTGGCGGTAGGGAGTTTGCTGCTGGTTAGCTTTCTGCGGTCATCGGTGATTGGCAATAACGACTTCGGGTATCGGGCGGCGATGATCCCTTGCTTCTTTCTTCTCCTGCTGACGGCGGATCGGCTGACAGTGCCGGGCGCGAAACCGTGGATCAATCTTCTCTTGTTTGTGGGGCTGGCCGGGACTGCCTTGCAGGTGTTGATGTTGCGGGTGTATGTGCCGCTCCACGTTGCTGCGCGAATGGCAGGTTTCGAGGGATTGCCGGAGGCGGCCTACGCGGCGCGAACCGCCTACGGTGCGGCTTCAGAAGCAATTCCAGGGGCGGCGATCGTTCAATCGAACCTGATCGACCCCGGCAGCTACTTTTATGTCGTCAACATGCTGTACTCGGAGCGTTCCATGGTTTCGGATGCGGCGGTCGATTGCGGCGCGGTATTTGGGGGTGATCCGGGCCGATGTGCCGCGACCCAGGGCGCCGTCAGACGATTATTTCAATCTTCGGCGTTACCTTCAGACGAGGTGATTAAGAGATGTCATGCGCTGGGGGTGAGCTACCTGGCAGTGGCGCGCAATGACCCGGCATGGGAGGATAGGTCAGGCTGGGTGTGGACTCTGCCCGAGGCGTCGTTTGATCGGAAGACCGGGGGATCGGCGAGCCCGTCGTTCCGGGTTGTCCAATGTGGCACAACCCCGGCATCGCCCCCGTAGGATGACCGCACCGGGGGTTTATGATGTTGGTCGGATCTAATACTGTTGATTGGGTTTCAGCCGAAGTATCATTCGACTGATAGCTATGTGGCATTTGTTTGGGGAAGAGGCCCGCTGTGGTTCCGGAGATCGGCAAGAAATATGGGCCTTACGAGATCCTGGGACATCTGGGCGGCGGCGGCATGGGCTTTGTGTACCGTGCGTGGGACGCGCGACTTCACCGCGAAGTCGCGATTAAGCTGCTGCATAGCGAATACACGATGCCTGGGATGCGAGAGCGGTTTTTGCGCGAGGCTCGTGCCGCATCTGCGCTGAATCACCCCAATATCTGCACCATCTTTGACATAGGCGAACAGAACGGCGAACCCTATCTGGTGATGGAGCTCCTGGAGGGCCAGACTCTCAAGGATGTGATCGATCACCGGACGATGCAGCTGGACGAAATTCTGTGTTGCGCACGTGAGGTCGCGGAGGCCCTGGGAGCTGCGCACGCCAAGGGCGTGATCCACCGGGACATCAAGCCGGCGAACATCTTCCTTGTCGATAAGCCGAACGGCGGAGTGCAGGCCAAGGTGCTGGATTTTGGACTGGCGAAGTTTCAGGGCGGCGTGCTGGGTGCCCGGACCAACCGCTCACTCGACCTGACCGCAGCCGGCGCAACGGTGGGGACATTGGCCTACATGTCGCCGGAGCAGGCGCGGGGCGAGGTCCTGGATTCGCGCTCGGACCTGTTCTCTCTGGGCGTGGTCTTGTACGAGATGTCGACCCGGCACATTCCATTCCCGGGCGCGACCAGCGCACTGGTTTTCGTTCAGCTTTTGAATCATCAGCCGGAGTCGGTGCGCAACTGGAACGAGGGCATTCCAAGGGAGCTGGATCGCATCATCTTCAAGCTGATGGCGAAGGAGCGGACCCAGCGTTACCAGACCGCACAGGAGCTGGATGAGGCTCTGGCCAAGGTTGGAGACAAGGGCGGCGGGTGGTTGCGCAAAGCCACATCTGCCGTGCCCCTGGTGCGCACGGTCGATCCGGTTGCTAGAGAGAAGCGCACCGGGCGAAAGAGTTCAGACTCACAGCTGGATATGTCGCGCATGGGGCCGACGCCAACATCCAATGTGCTCGGTCCGCGTGGTTCGGGAGGCGAGGATCAGGTCCTTCGTCCGGTGGCTCGCATGCCGCGCATGGAGGCCTCGCCGTTTCCTGTTGCTGATCTTCCGGCCGTCGCGGCAGCTGCCGATGCACAATTTCAACCTCGAACGACGAGTCCGGTTGCGCTGGAGTCGGTGGATAATCAACCGATTGCGCCAAGCGAAACACAGCTGGACAGCGGTGGGTTCGCTGCGGCGGTCACTTCGCCGTTTGAGGAGAGGCCCAGCCGCATCAAGCGGCGCATGGTGACTCCGTTGCGGGCAGGACTTGCGGTGGCGGCACTGGTGCTGGTCGGAGTTGCGATCTACCTGTACAAGATGGGCCGATTCCGGCCTGCCATTCTTACGGACCAGGACAAGGTGGTTCTGACCGAGATTGAGAACCGCACCGGTGACAAGGCGCTGGACGGGGTCGTGGTTTCGGGGCTGCAGATCGCGCTATCTGAGTCACCTCATCTGCGTCTGAGCCCGGCGACTTCATACCTTACCGCGCGCGGCCAGGTGGCTTCGGATGCGGGCGATTCGCCGGGCCAGGTTGTGGCTCGGAACACGGCGGAGAAGCTTCAGACCAAGGCTTACATCTTCGGGCAGATTACAGGCACGGCCCCTCCTTATCTGATTCATCTTGACGTCCTCAACACGACCTCGAATGACACTCTTGCCAGCGTCGATCAGCAGGTTCCGAGTCTGCAACAGGTGCCCGGGGTGATTGACCACCTCTCAAGTTCGTTGCGGTCGAGTATGGGTGAACCGGGCGATTCGATTGCGAAGTTCAGCAATCCACTGGTGCGGGAAGCCACGACCAATCTGGACGCGCTGCACGCGCTGAGCGAGGGTGATGCGGCTTACGCTGCGGGCAAGTCGCTTGACGCGCTGCGATTCTTCCAGCAGGCTGTCACGCTGGAGCCGAAGTTTGTGCAGGCACAGCTGCGGCTGGCGGTGCTCTATCGCAAGGAGCGAGCGGAACTGGCTGCGGGTGAAGCAGCCAAGGCGGCACTTGCTGCGGCCGATAACGCCAGCGCCAGAACTCGCACGATCGCCCAGTACGAGTATGAGATGAACGCGAGCGGAGACTATGCGCGAGCAGCCGCAATTCTGCGTGAGTTGGTGACGAAGAATCCGCATGACTCGGATGCGTTGGAGAGACTGGCTCGGTGCCTGCGGCTGGAGGGCCGGGTTGCCGAAGCTCTGCAGGCGGCGCAGCAGGCCTACGCGGAAGACCCGTTCAACGTCGATGCGTACATCCAGGCGGAGAATTCGCTGACAGGGCTGGACCGGTTTACGGCGGCTGCACAGATGGACGCACAGGTGCAGAAATTTGGCCCGGGCCGAGTTGGCGGCGCACTAACGACGGCGTATCTGGAAAATCGTCCGGCCGATGTTGCCACGGCGCTGGCGGCGCTCGAGGGGCCCAAAGGTGGATTCAGGGTGGATTGGAACCTCGGCATCTACCTTGACAATGTGGGGCATCTGAACGCCGGAGCCGAACTCTGGCGGGACCGCGCTGCGTCCGCGATGGAGGTGCACGGATTGGAGTCTGCGGCAGGCTTCCTGCTGTCGCAGGGAGCGATCGACAGGGCGCTGATCGGCGACTGTCCAGGTGGGCTTGCGATGGCGCGTGAGGCGGACGCTCGGCCGGAGGGCATTACTGCGCTGTTCAATGTTGGGATGGCGGATGCACTGTGCGGAGAGACGGCACGGGCGCAGAAGATTTCGGGCGATCTGCAGCAACTCTATCCGCAGAGCTTCGCTGTGAAGGGTTTCTTTGTGGCGAACATCATGGCGGGGATCGCGTTACACAATCAGGATCCAACGGCTGCATTGGAGCTACTGAAGTCGGCACGGCAGTTTGACCTGATTTCGCTGACCCCGGTTCTGCGCGGGAGGGCGCATGTCGCGCTGCGCCAGGTACAGATTGGAATCGTCGATTTCCAGACAGTGCTCACGCATCGCGGCGTGCCGTTCATCGTCGGCAATGTCAGCTATCCTGTGGCCCAGCTTGGGGTAGCACGAGCTTTTGCGGATACGGGCGACGTCGGCAACAGTGCCGAGGCCTACCGGCACTTTCTAGAGTTGTGGAAGACCGCCGACGCGAATCAGCCGCTGGTGAACGAGGCCCGCGCCCATACCAAGTGATGTGGTCGCTTGGAGCCGTTCCGCTGTGGTAAAGTCGAAGGGTTGGGCCTGTTGCGGAGAGATGGCCGAGTGGCTGAAGGCGCACGCTTGGAAAGCGTGTTTACCGCAAGGTAACGTGGGTTCGAATCCCACTCTCTCCGCCATTACTTCCTGTCAGCAGACTACAATTCCCAAATCATACAAGGCCTGTCACGACGCCAGGATAGTGAACTCGGCGACATAGAGTTTGTCCCCCGCGCCGCGAAACTGTAGCCACAATTTATACGTGCCGGGCTCTCGTAGCGCGATGTGGAGCATCATGTCGCTTGAGACCGAAGCGGTGTCTGGCAGGTCGGGCATCGGTTTGCTCATGTCCATCTGCGTCCCCATCATGTCGGCTCCCATGGGATGGACGTGGACGTAGCTGAGGTTCTTCGCATTGAGAAAGACAGCGTGTGCCGGTGCACCCAGGTATGGGTGGAGGTCCTTGGCAGGCTTGCCGTTTTCCAGAACCTGAACGTCGATCATCTCCGTCTGGCCGGAGTGGATTCGGACCGTGGAGAGATCGACCTCATACGGCCCGATCTGGACGCCCTTGCCGGTTGCAGGCAGATTGCGGGTGGCGGATGGCGATGCCTGCCCGACATCGAGCTTGAATCGGAAGACCTGGTGGTTCAGGTTGTTGGGTAGCGCGTCTGCATAGACCAGGTAGGTACCCGGAGCGGGGAACGGCTGCGTTATGAGGAAATGGCCGGTTGCAGAGAGCGTGGGGTGGACGTGCAGGAAGGTCTTGAAGTCGTCGCTGACGATAATGACGTGAGCCTTCTTGGTCATCTCGGTTTGGAACTGGCGAATCGGCGCGACGGATTTCGGAAGCGTCATCCAGATGTCGAGATGCTGCTCAAGCGGCTTGCCCGCCGACGGTGTGGCTTTGAGGAATCCCTCGGTCTGCACCGGGGATCCCTGTAACGACGACTCGCCCTTGAGGACCTGCGCGTTTCCGATTGAGGTCGCGGCGACAAGAAAACAGAACAGCATCAACGCAGATTTCATCGAACGCCCCCTGGAGTTGAGCCATGCAAACCGCTGGATTGATTTCGAGTGGAAGCCAGATGATACCGCAGGTGGCCGGTCAACTCCAAAGGTGTGGTCGTCAGGGCGGCTGATCGGCCGAGTCACTTGACACCAGGTCGGACTGCTTCTACGCTTTCGTTACTACGAAATAAATTATCAGTTCCGCTCAACCGTTCAACGCCGGCTTTGGGTCTCCGCGAAGTCGCATCGCAGGGTGGTTCGTATGCCGGTTGAGTCCGCTTATCGCTTCAGGCGTTGCCGAGGCGGTGTATCTGTCGTCGAAGTGCATTCAGAAGGGTTATCGAGAGCCATGAAATCAAGATTGCTGTCCGCTTGTCTGCTTGGTCTGCTGGTTGGATTGGTCGCGTGCAACTCGTCGAAACCCGAGAAGGCCGCCGTCGCAAAGCCTACGTTAGGCATCAACCCTTATGGCACGTCGGGAGTAAAACCCGACATAAGCAAGGTTCCCGCAGACCTGAAAAAGGTGTTCGACTACATCGACACCCATACCGATGAAGACACGCAGAATCTGGTCAAGTGGATTCAGCAACCCAGCATTTCGAACAGCGGCGAAGGTATTCCAGAGTCGGCCGAGATGGTCAAAGGATTTTTCGACAAGCTCGGCTGCCAGACGACACGCGTCTATGACGTAGGCATCACCGAGTACGGTTCGCCCGGCAATCCGGTCGTTTACGCGAAGTGCGATGAGGGCGCGCCGAAGACCGTCGCCATCTACTGGCAGTACGACACCATGCCGGTGACGCAGCCGACCAACTGGGTCTCGCCGCCGTTCGAGGGACGCATTATCCCCGGCAGCCAGACCAATCTTCCGAACTATTCCAAGGTTCTGGTGGGCCGCGGCGCGACCAACTCCAAAGGCCCCGAGATGGCGCAATTGAATGCGCTGATGGCCTACAAGCAGGTGATGGGTAAGCTGCCAGTAAACCTGATCTTCATCGCGGAAGGTGATGAAGAGCGCATGGACATTGGGCTGCGCAAGTTCATCCAGGATCACTCGGACCTGCTCGCGGAAGCTGATGCGCTTTACGCCGGCGGACCATCCGAGGGCTGCGTATATGTGGAACTCACGACGAGCGGCAAGGCATGGGGCCGCGGCCCGACCGACAGCGACGTCCACGGCGTGATGAAGCGTACGACCGACAGCCCGGCGTGGCGGCACATCCACATGCTAGCATCGCTGACATCGCTCGACGGCAATACGCCGCTGATCAAGGGCTTCTTCGAGAACATGGAAAAGCCGACACCAGAGCAGATGGCTGAGCTGAAGAAGCGCGCAGAGAAGACTGACCTGACGAAGATGGCACAGTCATCCGGCGTCGCTCGTTTCATGTCAGACGACCCGGTCGAAGTGTTGAAGGATGGACGCTTTGGCACCAGCTTCAACCTGGACGGCATCTGGGGCGGCAACATGTATGCGGGCGGTGCGGGCGCGATTCTGCCGAACAAGATCGTTTCGAAGCACAATTTCCGCTATGTGCCGAAGATGGACGGTCCGGACCTGATCAAGAAGCTTCGCGCACAGCTCGATGCGAATGGCTACAAGGACGTGCAGATTAAGCTGATCGGCGATGTGCCGTGGTCGCGCGGCTCGTCGGCAGACACCGACATCAGCAACGCCCACAAGGCTGCCGCAGAGATGCTCGGCATGCGCGAGGGCGGCAATGCATTCCTGATGGCGTCCCACTACAACCTGCTGGGCGACGACAAGGCTCTGGGCGTTGCGGAGGCCGAGGCTACCGGTGGTTATTGGCCGTCGTACCTGTTTACCGACGGCGAGGTGGGCCAGAAGATCGGCAGCGTCTCCATCCCGATGGGCATGGGGGCCCGCGGAGGTGCCGGTGGCCGCGCGCATGCAGCCAACGAATGGTTTGCGATCGAAGGTAAGAGCTGGGATAACGGTTTGGCCGGCGCGGAGAAGATCGTGGCCGCCAGCATCTTCGAGTACGCGCAGATCACCACCGTTGCGCCGCGCAAGAAGATGACTGCCGCTGCCAAGTAGATCAATCAGACGTGGGTGGTCTGCCGCCGTAAACGGGTAGACCACCGGTTTCATCACCGCGAACTGTTCGCAGGAAGGAACCAGAACCAAACCATGCCTCCAGTGATCTCCGTACGCGATCTAACCAAGACATACCAGGTGGGCACGCACTCTGTGCATGCTCTGCGGTCGATTTCGCTCGACATTGAGCAGGGCGAGTTTGTTGCCGTCATTGGGCCTTCAGGTTCAGGTAAATCGACCTTGATGCATATTCTGGGTTGTCTGGATCAGCCGACAAGCGGGCAGTACTTCCTGACTGGCCGCGACGTCTCTCGCCTGAGTGACGACGAGATTTCTCTGGTTCGCAACCAGCAGATAGGCTTCGTCTTCCAGGGGTTCAACCTGCTAACACGCACCTCCGCGCTCGAAAATGTCGAACTGCCGTTGCTCTACGGCGCAACCGACCTCAGCGCTGCAGAACGCCGCAAGCGGGCAATGGCGGCGCTGACTTCGGTTGGTCTGGAGTCGCGCTGGGATCACCATACGAACCAGCTCTCGGGGGGGCAGCAACAGCGCGTAGCCATTGCCCGGGCACTACTGAACAATCCTTCCATTTTGCTGGCCGATGAACCTACTGGCAATCTCGACAGCAAAACAAGCGTGGAGGTGATGGAAATCTTCCAGATGCTGCAACGCGAGCGTGGCATCACCATTGTGCTAATCACGCATGAATTGAACGTGGCCCAGTATGGGTCGCGGCTAATCAGCTTCAAGGATGGCGACATCGTCTCCGACACCTCCAACGCAGACCGTCGACACGCGAGCGGCGAGCTAAGCGACATGGCTGCCATGAGCGACGTCACCGAAGGAGTAGCGTAGATGGCGTGGCGCACCAGTTGGCTCATCGCCGTGCGGTCTCTGCGCCGCAACAAGCTGCAGACAGCCCTTACGATGCTTGGGATGACCATCGGCGTCGCGACGGTGTTGACGATGATCTCGCTGGGAAGCGGCGCGCAGAAGGCCATCCAAGAGCAGGTAAAGGCAGCCGGCATGAACATGCTGGTGGTCACTGCCGGGAACTTTCAGGCAAGAAAAGAACGCCCGCCGGACGATGCGATTGAGATGGGAGCCTTGCGCTATGCGGACCCGTCAAACAAGCCGCGCTTAGTGATGGCCGCGTTCCATCCCGAGGACGATCCCTTTGCCGTCCACGATCACCAAACGGCGCGCAGCCGACTCGGCGATTCCGAGGCTGGCCTTGGATCGGCGGCCACGTTGACCATGGCAGATTCAGAAGCGATTCGTAAGCTCTCCGGTGTGCAGTATGTGTGCGGTGGCGTCCACGAGAATGTCCACGTTGTCAGCGGCGACACGCGCTGGTTCACGCGCATTCATGGCGACGACTCGACTTTACCGGAGATTCGGCGCTCGTGGAAGTTCACCGCAGGAGACTTCTTCAGCGAGCGTCAGGAGAGGAACAAAGATCAGGTCGTTGTGCTTGGTACCGTGGTCGCGACGAAGCTGTTTGGCGAGGCCAACCCCGTCGGTAAGACGATCTCGCTGTGGAAGCAACCGTTCAAAGTGATCGGCGTCGTGACCAGTTCCAGCTGGATGGTGACCCCGGTGGAAGGCGATGACCAGTTCGACGCGGTCTACATTCCAGTCACAACGATGCACTCCCTGCTCAACCTCTCGAAGTTGAATGACATTGCCATTACCACCCAGTCGACCGGCGAAGTGACGAAGGTCGAAAACACCGTCACGACGCTGCTGCGAACACGACACGGCATCGGGCCGGACAAAGCCGACGACTTCACGGTAGCCAGCCAGGCGGCAAAAGCTTTGAGTAGCGGCGGGTTGCGGCCAGACGTTGCGAGCGCGGTCACAGGCAATGTCAATGGCCTTGAAAAGGTAACGCTGGATCAGATTGGCAAGACGCTGGACAAGTCCAGTCGCACGATGTCGGCGCTGCTGGCGAGCATTGCGACGGTGTCGCTGATCGTGGGCGGCATCGGCATCATGAACATCATGATGCTTTCCGTAACGGAGCGCACACGCGAAATTGGAATTCGCCGCGCAGTCGGGGCGCGTGCGAACGATATACTGCTGCAGTTCATTCTGGAGTCGGTGACGCTGAGTCTGGCGGGTGGTCTGCTGGGCATAGTAATAGGTGTGCTGGGAGCCGTTGCCATCTCGAGGTCGGTGCAGTGGTCTACCAGTGTGTCGCTGCCGTCGGTTGCGTTGTCGTTTGGTATCTCAGCCGCCATCGGAATCTTCTTCGGCTACTATCCCGCGCGTGAGGCGTCGAAGGTTGCGCCCCTGACGTCCCTGAGGTTCGAGTGATGTGGAAGACCAGCCTGCGAATCGCAGTAAAGGCACTTAAGGTAAACAAGCTCCGCACAGGGCTGGCCCTGCTCGGCATGACCATTGGCGTGGCGGCGGTGCTGACGATGTTTGCGCTGGGAACCGGAGCGCAGCAAAGTGTATCGAGCGACGTGAAGGCCGCCGGTACGACGTTGATTACCGTGCGAGCCGGAAACTTTACGCGGGGCGGGGAAGAGTCCAAGATCGCCACGGGGCTGAACTCCGCGACCACGTTGTCGCGGGCCGACGCCGAGGCCATTCGCGGCGTCAAGGGCGTGGCCTATGCGTCCAGCGTCAACCGGATGCGCGGCTGGGTTGAGTACGGCAGCCAGAAGAACTACGGCGAAGTCTACGGCACAGAGGCCGACTATCCCAAGATTTTCGACTGGACCTTCGACAAAGGCCGCTTCTTCAAGCAGGGCGACGTCGAGGACTCAGCCAATGTTGCAGTGATTGGCTCCGCCGTGCGTGACGCGCTGTTTGGCGATACCAACCCGATCGGCGAAATGATTACGATCCACGGGCAGCAGATGAAGGTGAAGGGTGTCTTCAGCACCAGCGATGAAGATCAATCCAAGATGGTGCTGGTCCCTTACACCTCGCTGCAGAAGATGCTCGGCATCAATTACCTGCAGGTGATTATGGTCTCGTCGGAGCAGGCTGGCGACGCCTCACAGCTTGCCCTGGCGATTACTCCGTTGCTGCGCGGACGGCATCATCTGGACGCCGTTGCCAAGCCGATTGGCGAGGCAACCGGGCTTGGGGGGTTGCAGTCGCCGGGTTCGGGTGGTGGCGCTACACCGGATGACTTTACCGTTAAAACGCAGGCGTCTGAGGCGCTGACCAAGGGACTCAACACTTCTGTCGCAGCGTTCGTTTTGGCCAACATGCCGCAGATGGACCAGGTTAACCTACAGGAGATGTCAGGCACCCTAAGCCGTGCGGGGCAAACGATGACGGCGCTACTAGCCGCGATCGCGACGATTTCACTGATTGTCGGAGGCATCGGCATTATGAACATCATGCTGGTGTCGGTCACCGAGCGGACGCGGGAGATCGGCATTCGGCGCGCGGTCGGAGCCCGCTCGTACGACGTGCTGATGCAGTTCCTGGTCGAGGCGATAACACTCGGGGTCGTCGGTGGAGCGCTTGGAATTATCGTGGGATTTCTGGCTGCGTTGACCATTACTGCGACCCTGCAATGGCAGGCGTCGATATCGTTCGGTGCGGTTGCCCTTGCATTTGGAGTCGCGGCGGCCACAGGAGTCTGCTTCGGCTTCTATCCAGCGCGCCGTGCCTCGAAGCTCAATCCGATTGAAGCGCTTCGCTTTGAGTAACGCATGAGCGAGGGTCTTCCAGGCACGTTCGCTGCACTCCGCAAAAGCCAGCCGATTGCGCTGCGGGCGCTGCTGCGGAATCGGCTCCAAACCATCCTCACCGTATCGGGAATGGCAGTTGGCGTGGCCACCGTCCTTACGATGATTGCCCTCGGCACAGGTGCCCAGAAGGCGATTCAGGATCAGGTGCGCGCCGCGGGGATGAACGTCATCTCTATCACCACCGGGAATTTCAAGATGGCGCAGCAGTGGACCAGCGATGGCGAGACCGAGGATCCGTCCACTGACCCCGGAAATCGTCCCATGTCCCTCGACAAGGATAGCGATCCGCAAAATCTGGCCGGCATGGGAGCATCGGACAAACTGTCGCTGGATGATGCCACTGCCGTCGCTCAACTCGCCGGGGTGCAATATTGTTCGGCCGGGATCGAAGACAATGCCCGGATTCAGTCTGGCGACAATGGCTGGTTTACGCACTTGCACGGCGAGAGCGCGACGCTCCCTCAGATTCGCCGAGCCTGGAGCTTTCCCCACGGCCGCTTCTTCACGCAGAGCGAAGTGGATCAGTCGCGCGACGTCGCCGTGATTGGAAGCATCGTGAGCCAGCAACTCTTCGGCAACGAAAACCCTGTCGGCAGGCAGATCACCGCTAAGGGCCGCAGCTACAAGGTCGTTGGCGAGATCGCAAGCGATAGCTGGATGGTTCCGGCTGCGCAGGGTGACGATCAGTTCGACGCTGTCTACATTCCGGTCACATCGGCGCAATCGGCAATGCGCAGAAGCAGTCTGAATCGCTTGACGGTGTCGACGGTTTCCACGGGTGAAGTAAGCAGGGTCAGCCAATCCATTGTTACTTTGCTGCGGCAGCGGCATGCCCTCACGGCAACTCAGGCGGACGACTTTGTAGTTGCCTCCGAGGCGCATAAGAGCCTGGCTAAAGGAGGAATGCGGACTGACATCGCCCGTGCTGTGGTGGGGAATGTCAGCACGCTCGACAAGGTGACGCTCGACCAACTGGGCAAGACCCTCGACCGCGCCAGCCGCACCATGACGGCTCTGCTGGCTAGCGTCGCGATGGTATCGCTGATCGTGGGAGGCATTGGGATCATGAACATTATGGTTCTCTCCGTCACCGAACGAACGCGGGAGATCGGCATTCGGCGAGCCGTCGGTGCCCGTTCGGAAGAGGTCATGCTGCAGTTCCTGATGGAAGCGGTTCTTCTCAGTCTCGGCGGCGGGTTTCTCGGTATTCTGTGCGGATTCCTCGCGGCAACTTCGATTGGCTCGTTCGTGCAATGGTCGACCAGCATTTCGCCGGGCGCCGTTGCATTGTCGTTTGGAATCTCGGCGGCAATCGGCGTGGTCTTTGGATACTACCCAGCTCGCGAGGCTTCTCGCGTCACTCCCATGACCTCGTTGCGTCACGAATGACTGAGCTTAGAATGGCTTTCATCATGCGCCGGGCTCGCGTTCTAAATACACTTCGTGGGTCTTTTCTGTGCGGCCTGGTGTTGCTCTCAAGCTGCCGAAGTGGACCCACACCGGGGTCATTGGACGATCTGGCCCGCAAGTATGTCGCGCTTGCAGCCGAGCTTGGTGACCACGATCTAGATTCGCTTGACTTCAACATCAGCCCCAAGTCTGACTCGAAGCGAGCAGTTGAACCATACTTAAAGCTCCACGACAAAGCGCTTGCGTTACAAGCCGAGTTGACGAAGCTGCCAGATGCTCCCACCGCAGAAGCCGCTCGCAAGGCGCTGCTGCTCGGACAGGTGAACGCGATTACAGCGCGTGTCGAGCAGTTGCAGGGGACCACGCGTGCGTTCGACGATGAGAGCCGGATGTTCTTCGGAGTCGCCGCCCCAGCTGATCATGATGCGGACGCTCGCAAGAATCTTCGCGTCGAGATCACCAAAGCGCTAGGAAATCCCACCGATGCTGCCCAGGCCTATTCAAAGTTCGGCGCACAATTTATCGTCCCCGCCGAGCGGGTTCCCGCAGTTATGCAGGCGGCGCTTGCGGAGTGTCGTTCGTTGACGCTGGCTCACATGCAGCTTCCACCTGGAGAACACGTCGACTTCCAGTACGTCCGGCTGAAGCCGTGGAGCGCATACAGCACCTACCTCGGCGGTGCGCGCAGCTTGATCCAGGTCAACATGGATTCTCCCCTGACCGTCGACCGCCTGCTCACGTTGGCCTGCCACGAGGGATATCCCGGGCATCACGTCTTCAACCTGATGCGGGAACAGGCCCTGGTTCAGAAGGAGCACCGGGAGGAGTTCATGGTGCAACCAACGTTCTCGCCGCAGTCGTATGTTTCGGAGGCAGCGGCGAGCTACGCGCCCTTTCTTGTACTCTCGGATTCGGAACGGCTTCGCATCGAACGAGACGTACTGGCACCGATTGCAGGACTCAAAGACCTCGACTTCGAGCACTATCTTGCACTGGAAAAGCTCTTCTACGGGCTGCACACTGCCGAGCCGGCCATCGCGCGCGAATACCTCGATGAACACCTCGAATTTGTGCGAGCAGCCGATGAGTTCGAACGCGAGACACTGATGCAACATGCCGAGACAACGCTCTTGTACCTGAACGAATTCCGCAGCTATATGTTGGCGTATACCGTCGGGAGCGACAGCGTCCAGGCGCTCGTGGAGAACGGCCACCCATTGGACGCAGAGCGGTGGCGGCGCTACGTGAACTTGATGACAAGCCCTGTGGTATCGCCGCCTCTAGCGCCAAACTAGAAGCAGGTTACTTTGCGCTTGGGCTATCGTCAGCCTTGAGATCGCCAAGCGCATACTGGACGCCAGCGAGGATGTGTTGCAGCATCGGCGTAGTCGAATAGATATGTTCGCTATGGCCGAGAGCCTCGTAAAACAAGCGGCCTTTCCCTTCAGGCCGAATCCAGCTTAGGGCGTAATCGCCGTCCGTCCGCCTCGTCGCTGCCGTCTCCTTTGCCTTGTCGGCGTCGGACATCTTGCTGTAGTCGACACTGGTCAAGACGTGGACATTCTTGCGGGAGAACGAGTCCTGCGCGAAGGTGTAGATTTCGTCGTGGATACTGAACTCCTTGCCGTGAAACATGGAAGTCAGAGGGCTCTTTGGATCGTCAATTTTGACGGTGACCTGCTGTGGGTACACCCAGTGAAACTTGAAGAATCCGCCAACGATTTTGTTGTACTCGGGCCACAGAGGCTTCTGCTGCAAGCTTTCCGGGTTCACCGGTGGCGCTTCGCCGGGCTTTCGCGCGGGAAGGCCATTGGAGTGGTAGGAATCGCCAGCGGCATGCAGCAACACCAGACCTTTTCCACCGCGGATGAAGTTGAGCAGCGCCTGATGACGCGCCTCGGTAGCAGCTGCATCCGCATCATCGAGGTAGGTTCCGGTGGTGTTGTCCAAGACGATTGCGTCGTATTGCGCAAGACTTGCAGCCGTAAAGTCTTCGAGGCTGTAGCTGACGGTGGTAGACCAGGCGGCGGTCCTGTCGCCCAGCGCCTTGATGGTAAACGCGGCAAGTGGAATGTTGGAGTGCACAAAGCCGGTCGCACGGGCAAACACGAAGACCTTGCGCGGTTTCAGCGGTTTAGCGGGTGCAGTGTCGGGGAGAGCGTCGAGCACAGCGTAGGTGTCTTCGGCTAGAGGCTCCTGAATCTGGACGCCGTTGACCACGCTCTGGGGACGGGACACACTCGCATTCGTCCTCGGGGCGGTGGGTGACTGACCGCGCAGGGAAGGCGTAGCACTGGCGACGAGTGCAAGCAGAGCGCCCAGAAACATTTCGACTCGGCAACGTTTTGTTGTCATGGATGGATTCTCCTGGCTGGTTAGGATTCTGGGCCGTTAGCGAACCAACCCCACGTCGATTTTGGGAGTAGCGCCCCGACATAGATAGTAGTCGCCCCCGTCAACTTTGGATAGTGAGTTGGGAGGCTCAGTTGGCGCGTATAGACTTCTGCCGGGCGTTGACCGTATTCTTGCGGTGTCACTCTCGGAGGCAATTGGTTATCAGGATGAAACTCTCACTTGGCCTGCTCATAGGAACGCTGGCGATTGCACCTGCGTCGCTCCACGCGACTCCGCCATCGAAAGACCTTCGCGTCGTCATGGTCGACGTCGAAGGCGGTGCAGCGGTGCTGTTCGTTACCCCGGAAGGCAAGTCGCTGCTGATTGATACGGGATGGCCTCCAGGAATGGGCGGGCGGCCCCCTGCGAAGGGAATAACACCATCTCAGCCCCGTCCGACAAGTGCAGATCGGATCTCTGCCGCAGCAGCTTCGCTTGGAGTCACGAAGCTCGATTACCTGCTGATGACGCATTATCACCTTGATCATCTTGGCGGAATCAATGCTCTGCTGAAGAAGCTACCCGTTGGAACGTTCATCGATCATGGTCCAAACCGCGAGATGTTGCTACCGGGCGCGACACCACAAGAGGTGGCGATCGGTCCACAAACGATCTATCCGGACTGGGAGAAGGCGATTGCAGGCCACGAACACATTTCCGCACAAGTGGGCCAGAAACTGGATATCGGATCTATGCGACTGGAGTTCGTCACCGCCGACGGCAAGGTGCCAACGAAACCACTTCCAGGGGCTGGCCAACCCAACCCGGCATGCGCCAACGTACCCGGTAAGCAGGACGACGGCGGAGACGAAAACAATCGTTCCCTTGGGACGCTCGTGACCTTTGGCGGTGCGCGCATTCTGGAACTCGGCGACCTGACCTGGAACAAGGAGATTGAACTCCTCTGCCCGGTCAATAAGGTCGGCGTGGTTGATGTCTACATTGTCACCGGTCACGGTATGGATCTCTCCAGCAGCCCGCCGACCGTCGCGCTGAAGCCCGTCGTCGCGCTGATGCAGAACGGGCGAACTAAAGGCGGCGATGAAGCACCGATCAAGACCGTCAGTTCAGACCCCGGACTTCAGGCGCTGTGGAAGTCTCACTACTCCGTACGCTATCCGGCTCTGAACGGCGATCCGAACCTGATTGCAAACCTCGATGTGTCGCCCGATGAGGGCTATCCGATCGAGGTCGATGTCACGCCGAGCGGCCTCATCACGGTCACTAACGGTCGCAACCACTTCAGCAAAACCTACAAGGCTCGCGGCGCACGTTAGCAGGGCGGCCGGGGAAGCTGCCGAAGTCAGGTAGCACGGTTATCTCTGCGTTGGAAAATCGACGGCATGATGACGGTTGCTAACGGTCGCTGGAGATGTATACAGTATCCTATCTGACGTGGGTGGATCGGCGTCCTTAGCGTGAAAGGATTCTTGATGCTTTGTCGATTGTTCGTCTCTGCTCTCGCTGGGGCGCTGATGATTCCGGTTGCGGCTGTGAGGGCGCAGGATGTTCCGACCGGCGGCGGTCGCGGTGGTGGAACGCCGGAACAGCGAGCTGCAAATACCCGGGCCTTCCTCGGTCTGGGACCCGCGCCCGACAAGGCTGCTGCAACGCGTGGAGCGCCGGGATATCAGAAAGCATGCGCCTTTTGCCACGGACCGCAGGGGCGCGGTGCGGAGGGGCCAAACCTCATCGTCTCCGACGTTGTGCTGGGTGACGATCACGGCGAACATCTGACGCCGTTCCTAAAGGTTGGGCGGCCGGAGAAAGGAATGCCGGCATTCAAGAACCTGGGTGATGACGAGCTGAAGGACATCTCCGAATTTCTGCACGAGCAGGTCGAGGAAGTTGCGAACCGCGGAACGTACCAGCTGCAAAACATCATTGTAGGCGACGCTGAGAAGGGCAAAGCCTACGTCGCGGCGAACTGCACCTCATGCCATAAAGAAGGCAGCTTCGAACATATCGCCGGCAGGTTCCGCTCGGCCGACCAGCTACAGCGAGGCTGGGTATGGCCCAACCGGCCCGCAGACAATTCGCTCGCGATCACCGGGACCGTCAAGGCCAACGACGGCACCACGATCAAGGGCCGAATCACCCAGATCAGCGACTTCCGCGTGACCCTGGTCGACAGCGATGGCAAGAGCCATGTTGTGTCCCGCGGTGCCGGTGTCGACGTCCAGATCACGGACCCTTTGGCCCCTCATCAGGCGATGATCAAGACCCTGAAGAACTTTGACATGCACAACGTAACGGCCTATCTGGAGTCGCTCAAATGAAATTTGGTGTCCTGCTTTGTGCCTCCTTGGCCTTTCTGTCAGCGGCATCTGCTCAGGTGCAGGTTTCGCTCGATCCCAAGGCAATCGGGAAGACGCCAATCGATAGCTGGACCACGTTCAATGGCGACTATACCGGCCAGCGCTACAGCACCTTGAATGAGATCACGCCGGCCAATGTCAGCCAGCTTGCGACAGGCTGGACGTTCAAGATTGATAGCGTGGGCGCGCAGCGCGGGGCTTCGGAGCCTATCATCAAGTGCACGCCACTGTTGGTCAACGGCGTTCTCTACATCACGATCCCGGACCACGTATGGGCGCTCGACGCCACAACCGGCAAAGAGATTTGGCACTACGACTGGGTAGACCACGGGGGCCACCTCGTAGGCCAGCGTGGCGTGGGGATGTACAAGTCGACTGTCTACTTCCTGACGCCGGACAACTGGCTGGTCGCGTTGAACGCCTCGACCGGCAAGGAGCTTTGGAAGAAGAACTTTGCCGATGCACGGAAGCAATACTTCTCTACTTCGGCGCCCGTGGTCATCAAGAACCACGTCATCGTTGGCGTAGGCGGTGATGCAATGGACATGCCGGGATTTCTGGACTCGTTCGACCCCGAGACGGGCGAACTGCAATGGACGTGGTGGTCTACTCCACGCGCAGGTGATCCGGCGCTGAAGACGTGGCCGAACGCCGCATCCTCCGAGCACGGCGGCGGCATGACCTGGATGCCAGGCACCTACGACGCCGATCTGAACCTGCTCTATTGGCCAACGGGAAATACGAATCCGGTGTTTGCCGGGCAGGGGCGACCCGGAGCGAACTTGTGGACTGAGTCGATTGTCGCGCTCGACCTGGAGACCGGCAAACTCAAGTGGTACTTCCAGGTTTCGCCGCACGATACCCATGACTGGGATAACACCACGGCGCCAATCCTGATCGACAAGATGGTCGACGGCAAGCCGCGCAAGCTGTTGGCGCAGGCGGCTCGGAATGGATTCTTCGTCACCCTGGATCGCACCAACGGCAAATATCTCGTGGTGAAGCCTTACGTGCCGCTGGACTACTACTCGGGGTTGTCACCCAAGGGTGAGCCGATTCCGATTGCGGATAAAGATCCTTCCGTTGGCGGCTCGCTCAATATCACCAACGCAACCAACTGGGAGGCGCCCGCGTACAACCAAAAGACCGGCTTGATGTACGTGAACGCGGTGGAAGGGAAGAGCATTCACTATCTGCTTGACACCTCGGAGCATCCGTCGGGCTACGGTGGCACTGGGGCTGGCGTGGGGCTGTCGACCCGGTTCCTCAAGGCCATTGATCCGCTTACGGGCAACAGTGCGTGGGCACACGAATACCCCAACATGAACAACGCTCCGGGCACCGTCGGGGCCAGTATTCTGACGACTGCAAGCAACCTCGTCTTGACGGGCGACGACCAGAAGAACCTGATCGCATACAGTGCCGACAAGGGCAAGATTCTTTGGCACCAGGAACTGGCCGCGAATGAGTCGGGCGGAATCGTAACGTACATGCTCGGCGGCAGGCAATGGATCGTTGCCGGCGCAGGGGACACGCTGTACGGCTTTGTGCTGCCGACCAGATAACTCCGAGGTCATTCTGAGCGGAGCGACGAATCTCAGTATTTCGACGGTCCGGAAGGCCGCCATAGGTACGCCATCCTGATCTTGCACTAAGATTGCAATCGCAGTTCCATGCAATGATTTTCTGTCGTTAGCTGTATGTCAATCTCGAGAGTGCTCATGTCTTGCGCCAACTTTTTCCTCCGTAGTGCCGCGGTCCTGTTTGCCGTCGTAACGCCCCTTGCCGCTCAGTACACAGCCCACCGCGAAGGCGAGGTGGTTAAGCTCGAAGATCCTCAGCATAAGACCGTGGTTTCGATTCTCCCCGGAGTTGGAGATGTCGTCTTCAGCATGAAGGTGAATGGGCAGGATGTGCTTCGCTTCCCGTACCCCTCGATCGAGGACTTCAAGGCGCGGCCGGGTCTGGTCGGAATACCATTTCTGGGGCCATGGGCGAATCGTCTCGATGAGCAGGGGTTCTATGCCAACGGCAAAAAGTACAACTTCAATATGACTCTCGGGAACGTGCGCGGAGCGATTCCGATCCACGGCTTTCTGACGCAGAATCCATTCTGGGAAGTGGTTGAGATGAAGGCCGACAAGAAGGCTGCGTGGCTCACCTGCCGACTGGACTTCTACAAGCATCCGGACTGGATGGCGCAGTTCCCATTCGCTCACACCATCGAGATCACGCAGCGACTTGAGGCTGGTGTGCTGCAGGTTCAGACAAGCATCGTGAACCTGAGCACCGACCCGATGCCGGTCGCCATCGGGTTCCATCCCTACTACCAGCTCACCGATTCGAAGCGTGAGGACTGGGTGATTGGCGTGGGCGCCAAGTCCGAATGGATGCTGTCTCCCACCAAGATCCCAACCGGCGAAACGCGGCCAATCGAGCAGCTATTTCCAGACCCCAAAGCCGCAAATCTAAAGGACTACGACCTGGATCACGTCTTTGGCGACCTGGTGCGCGATTCCGACGGCCGCGCCACAATGTCCGTGATGGGGAAGAAGCAGCGACTCGACCTTCAGTTTGGGCCAAAGTATTTGGCCTCGGTGGTTTACTCCCCGAACCCCGCCGCTGCACCGCCGTTGCCCCCTGGGGCGACCCGACGCCTGCCGCAAGACCCCAACTTCATCGCCTTCGAGCCGATGGCCGGAATCACCGATTCCATGAACCTGGCCCAGAAGGGACTGTATAAGGAGCTACAGTCGATCCCTCCGGGCGGTACATGGAAAGAAAGCTTCTGGGTAAAGCCCTCGGGTTTCTAGCTGGTCTCGCCCGGGTCGGCAATCACAAGCTGGTTCTGCTCGCCGAGCCCGTCGATGCCGAGCCGGATGCGATTGCCCGCACGCAGATAGACGGGAGGCTTCTGTCCATGGCCGACACCCGGCGGCGTACCAGTGGTGATGATGTCTCCCGGGTGCAGACTCATGAAGCGGCTGATGTAGCTGACAAGATGTGCGACCCCAAAGACCATCGTGCTGGTGGAACCCTTCTGGTAGCGGTGGCCGTCTACTTCAAGCCACATGTTCAGAGTCTGCGGGTCGCTGATTTCGTCGGTTGTGACGAGCCATGGGCCTGTCGGACCGAACGTGTCCGCACTTTTCCCCTTCACCCACTGGCCCGTCCCTTCGAGCTGGAAGGCGCGCTCCGACACATCGTTGATCAGGCAATATCCGGCGACGTACGAGAGCGCATCGGCTTCCGACACGTACTTCGCTTTGGTGCCGATGACGACGCCTAGTTCCACTTCCCAGTCTGTCTTCTTTGAGCCGCGCGGGATCACAACGTCGTCGTCCGGGCCGCAGATTGCCGAACTTGCCTTCATGAACAGCACCGGCTCAACCGGAACCGCCATGCCTGATTCCGCCGCGTGATCGGAGTAGTTGAGCCCGATGCACATGAACTTGGCGGGTTGGGCGACGCACGATCCCAGGCGCGGTGTTCCCGTCACAACGGGAAGCGTCTCAGGATCAAGAGCGGAGAGCTTCGCGAGGGAAGCAGGGGAGAGAGCCGCGCCGGCGATGTCGGAAACATGATGTGAAAGATCGCGGAGCACTCCGTTTGCATCGAGCATTCCGGGCTTCTCTTCGCCAAGCGGGCCATATCGTAGCAGTTTCAATCGATCCTCTTTCTTGTCTTGTCTGTCGTGTGTGGTTAGTGGGACTCTCGAGGAATTCCGGCACCGCGGCATCCCTTGAGAAAGTCGAAGTCGGCACCTTTGTCGGCCTGGGTGACGCGATCGCGATAGAGCTCTTGATAGCCGCCCTTCATCGCATGCTCTGGTGCGGTCCACTGCAGGCGGCGTTCGGCAAGAACATCGTCGGAGACCTCGAGGTGAAGCCTGCGCTGCGGGACGTCGATGTCGATGATGTCGCCGTTGTTGACCAGCGCGAGCGGTCCACCGACGGCAGCCTCAGGCGCAACGTGCAGGATCACCGTGCCGTAGGCTGTGCCGCTCATGCGGGCGTCGGAGATACGAACCATGTCCTTGATGCCGCGGCGGAGGACCTTCGGCGGCAGTCCCATGTTGCCCACCTCGGGCATGCCGGGGTAGCCGCATGGTCCGCAGTTTCTGAGGACGAGAACGGAGTTCTCATCAACCACGAGATCGGGATCGTCGATCCGCGCATGGTAATCCTCGATGCTGTCGAAGACGACTGCAGGACCGCGATGCACGAGCAGATGGGGAGATGCAGCGGAAGGCTTTAGAACGGCGCCATCGGGAGCCAGATTGCCGCGAAGTACTGCAATTCCGCCACTCTCCGTGAGTGGGTTGTCCGGCGTGCGAATGACGTCGGTGTTCCAATTCGGCGCGTCGCAGCAGTTCTCCCAGATCGTCTTCCCGTTCACCGTCAGCGCGTGGCGGTGGAGCAGGTCGTTCTCTCCCAGCGAGCGAATGACTGCGGGCAATCCCCCCGCATAATAGAAGTCTTCCATGAGGAACTGGCCGGATGGCATCAGGTTGACAAGCGTGTCGACCTTGCGTCCCAGCGTATCCCAATCGTTCAGGTCGAGCTCCACCTCGGTGCGGCCGGCCATCGCAATCGAATGGATGACCGCGTTGGTCGATCCACCGACCGCCCCGTTGACGCGGATGGCATTGACGAAGGCTTCACGCGTCAAAATCTTCGAGATGCGCAGATCTTCGTGGACCATCTGCACGATGCGACGCCCGGCGTGGTGCGCCATGACAAGACGTCGTGAGTCCGAGGCTGGGATCGCCGCGTTATGCGGAAGGCCAAGTCCAAGCGCCTCCACCATGCAGGCCATCGTCGATGCTGTGCCCATGGTCATACAGTGCCCGGCAGAGCGGGACATGCAGGTCTCGGCCTCGCGGAATTCGGCGAGGCCCATGGTGCCGGCCTTCACCTCTTCGCTGTAGCGCCACACGTCAGTGCCGGAACCGATGTCGCGGCCACGGAACTTTCCGTTCAGCATGGGGCCGCCGGAGACGACGATGGTTGGCAGATCGCAGCTTGCGGCACCCATGATCAACGCCGGGGTGGTCTTGTCGCAGCCGCAAAGCAGCACGACACCGTCGATGGGGTTGCCGCGGATGGATTCTTCGACGTCCATGCTGACGAGGTTGCGGAGCAGCATCGCCGTTGGCCGGATGTTGGTCTCGCCGAGCGAGGTGACGGGGAACTCGACAGGGAAGCCGCCGGCCTCCCAGACGCCGCGCTTGACGCGTTCGGCGATCTCGCGAAAGTGGGCATTGCAGGGCGTCAGTTCCGACCAGGTATTGCAGATGCCAATGACCGGGCGGCCATCAAATACTTCGTCGGGAAAACTGCGCATCCAGCTGCGATGAATGAATCCGTCTTTATCTGCCGATCCGAACCATGCAGTTGATCGAAGCTGTTTCTTTGGGGTCATGTTGTTTTTATGTCCTGCCCAGGGCCTTGGTTGCTATCGAGGAAGACTACCACGAGCTATTCAAACTGTATTCTGTATACTCATCCGGAAATAGAGTAACCACGCAAGCTTCAACCGCTTGGCGACTTAACTCGATAGTATTGCGTGTGATGATCCGAGGTCCAGCCGCATGAAGCCAACCCGCACCCGATTCGGGGTCGTCACCTTGGCGATTTCGCTTGCGGTTCTCTCCTACGTTCAGCGTGTCGCGATCTCGCAGGCTGCCGGACCAATCTCTCACGACCTTCATCTCAACAAAGCGCAAATGGGCCTCGTGTTTGGTGCGTTCGGACTCTCGTACGCGCTGTTTGAATTGCCGATGGGGCTGCTTGGCGACAAGCTCGGCGTACGGCGAATCTTGCTGCAGGTCGTACTCGCATGGTCTGTGTTTACGGCGCTTACTGGCGCTGCCTGGAGCGTCGGTTCAATGTGGGTGGTCCGATTCCTCTTTGGCGCAGGCGAAGCCGGCTGCTTTCCCAATTTGACGCGCATGCTCAGTGTCTGGCTCCCCCGCAAGGAGCGAATGCGCGCCCAATCGCTGATGTGGGCCTGTGCACGGTGGGGGGGTGCGATAACTCCACCGCTTGTACTCGGAGCCATATCGTGGGTCGGGTGGAGACTTGGATTCGTTCTGTTCGCAAGCATGGGCGTGGTGTGGTGCGTTGTCTGCTTTGTATGGTTCCGCGACCGCCCTTCCGAACACAAAGGCGTCAACGCAGCCGAGCTGGAGCTAATTGAAAACAACCGCGCAATAGGAATGGAACACGGCACCTCCGGGCGGAGCTGGCTTAGCCTCCTGTTGCAGCCGCCGGTCGCGTTTCTCGGATTGCAATACTTCTGCTTTTCGTTTGTCTGGTACTTCTACATCACATGGCTGCCAACCTACCTGCGTGAGGCGCGTGGACAATCCGCCGGACGCGCCGCGGCTTTGTCCGTACTGCCGTTGCTGTTTGGTGGCTTTGGCTCCTTGATCAGCGGTCTGTTGCCGATCGCCATTTCACGGCGCGCCGTCGCCTTCGGAGGCTTCATGACGACTTGCCTCTTGTTGCTCGTGTTCCCGCACATCGACAATGTTGTCGTGGCCATGGTGTGCCTGGGGATGGCAAGCTTCTTCAGCGACCTGACCATGCCTATCTCGTGGAATGCCTGTGTTGAGATTGGTGGGCCCTACACCGCAACCGTAGCGGCATCCATGAATATGCTCGGAAACCTTGCGGGGTTCGCTGCACCATTTGTTGGCGGACTGATTCTGCAGCATACCGACGGCAACTGGAATCCCTTGATCTACATGATGGCGGGGGCTGCGGCAATTTCGGCATGCTGCTGGCTTGCGCTGCATCCGGATCGGGCCGGGCAGACTCCGCCATCGGAAAGCGATCCTGTGCTTATTGCCGCAAAGACTTCCGCGCTCTAGTAGGTCTGTAGCGAGCGGGAGTGGATTGCAGAGTTTTGACATGAATTCTGTATGTAGTATACAAATCAAGGCGGCCGCGTCGGGTCAACACACAGTACTCCAACAGGGTGAAGATGACTATCGATCTATCTGGAAAGACTGCCGTGATCACTGGGGGGAGCCGAGGTCTGGGAGAAGCTATGGCGATCGCGCTCTCGGCTTCGGGGGCAAAGGTCGCCTTGGTCGCCCGCGATGTGCAGCGCCTCGAGGCCGTCCGCGACAGCATCCGCGCGGCTGGTGGAATTGCCGAAGTGTTCAGCGGCGACGTGACGAACGAAGCAGACGTAGCGGCTATCGCTGCCGGAGTCTCTGAAAAGTTTGGACACCCTCAGGTTCTGATCAACAATGCCGGTATCAACATCCGCAAGAACCTCGTCGACTTTACGCTGGACGAGTTCAGAAGTGTGCTCGATGCAAGCCTCATCTCAACCTTCCTGATGTGCCGCGCGTTCGTCCCCGGGATGAAGGGAACGGGGTATGGCCGCATCCTGAATATGACATCCATCATGAGCCACATTTCGCTGCCGGGAAGAACGGCTTATTCCTCCGCAAAGACTTCTCTGCTGGGATTGACGCGAGCCTTGTCGCAGGAACTGGCTCTGGACGGGATTACAGTGAACGGGATCAGCCCCGGGCCATTTGGCACCGAGATGAACTACCCGGTGATGCAGAACCCGGAGGCCAACGCCCTGTTCCTTGCGAGTCTGCCGGTTGGCCGCTGGGGCGAGGTGAAAGAGATTGGCGCACTGGCTTGCTACTTATGTTCCGAGTACTCGGGATTTATTACCGGTACAGACATTTTGATCGACGGTGGCTGGACGGCGAAATAAAGGGACTGGGTGCGGAGTAGTGGGGCATATGAATCAAACGACGAAGCCATACCAATTGCCAAAGGTGGCGGAGAGTCTCGGTCGGCTCGACGGTGCAGTCGCGATGGTCACCGGATCGGGCCGGGGACTGGGGCGAATGATCGCGGAGACCCTGATGGCGATGGGGGCCAACATGGTCCTGCACGATATCTCCGAAGGGGCGCCCGCGCAGTATGGCGAAGCGGAAAGCCTGACCGCAGTATCCGAGCAGCTTTCGGTCGGTGGCGCGCGTGCGATTGCGGTGACCGGAGACATCTCGCAGGAGCAACAGGTGGAAGCGATGGTGCGGCTCGCACAGGACCAGCTAGGGCCGATTTCCATCCTGGTGAATTGCGCAGGTGGCGACATCGGCGCACAGGGGCAGAAGCCAAATCCAAATGGTGCGCTTGACGTCTCTCTTGCGGACGCCGCCGCCGTCCTCCAGCGCAATTTCATGGGAACCTTTCTGATGTGCCGCGCCGTGTGTCCCGGAATGAAGGCGAGGAAGAACGGCGCGGTGATCAACATCGGCTCGCTGAATGGACATCAAGGGGTTTCTCCGGAGGTTATCTACGGCTGCGCGAAGGCCGCCGTCATCCACTACACACGATGCCTGGCGCTGGAGATGAGGCCGCATGGCGTGAGGGTAAACGCAGTCAGTCCCGGTCCCACCAAGAGCGCGCGCTTTCTGGCCACGCGGACTCTGGACGACGGGATGATGAAGGATTCCGTCTCGCTGGATCGCTATGCCGAACCGATGGAGATTGCGCGCGTGGTAGCCTTCCTCGCCAGCGACAGCAGCGCCTTCGTCAGCGGCCAGGTGCTGAGGGTCGATGGCGGGGCAACTCTCTTCCCGGGGTAACCCGGCGGAAATTACTACAAGATAAGGGGATTTATGCAAGGAAGACTCACGGGGAAGACCTGTCTGATCACCGGCGCGGCTCAAGGGATCGGCCGAGCCATCGCCGACGCGTATCTGCGCGAAGGCGCAATCGTGATCGTGACCGACCTGCAGGCGGAGCGTTTGAAGTCCGAATTCAGCCACCCCAACGTGCGGGTAGCGGTGATGGACGCGACCGACGAAGCTGCCGTGGCGGCCGTCGCAGCCGCCTACCCAGACGTGAATGTGCTGGTCAATTGCGCAGGCTTTGTGGCGGTGGGTACGTTGATGGATTGCGACCCGCCGCAGTTGAGGCGCAGCTTTGAAATCAACGTCGTCACGATGCTGAATACCATCCACAGCTTTCTTCCGGGGATGCGCGAGCGCAAGGACGGGTCGATCATCAATATCGCGTCGGTAGCCTCGTCGATCATGGCAGCGCCAAATCGATTTGCCTACGGCGTCACCAAGGCTGCCGTGATCGGGCTCACGTTGTCCGTCGCTCTCGATTTTGTGACCGACGGAATCCGCTGCAACTCGATCTGCCCCGGGACGGTCGACACCCCGTCGCTGAAAGATCGCATGATGGCACAGGGAGATTATGAGGCGGCACGCGCAGCCTTCATCGCACGCCAGCCAATGGGCCGCGTTGGAACACCCCAGGAGATCGCAGAGGTAGCGGTGCTGCTGGCTTCCAACGAGGCGACCTTCATGACCGGATCGAATATCGTCATTGACGGCGGGATGACTCTCTAACTGACTGTTCGGAGTCTCTGCCTTCAGTTCTACTCTGCGGGCGGTACAACGCGGGGCTGACGCGGCGGCGCTGGCGGAGCCTTGTAGTCGACAAGCTCATCCACAGGCTTTTTCGCAGCCCAGGCGATACCGCGAAGCATCATGTTTTGCAATTGCGGGTTCGAGAAATTCGTATAGACGTGCCCTTGCATCCAGACAAACGCACGCGCCGGGGAGCCGCCCGACAGCGTGTGCTCATAGGTCCAAATCTGAGGAACGACCTCGCCTTTGTGGGTCCCGGCACTTGGCGTGCCGGCAATGACGGCCGTCGCGAGGACGTGGATCTTTGGTTCGGCTGCCCAGGTCATGTTGAAGAAGGCTTCGTCTTCGATCGTCAGATCCGTCATGCCCTTCATCAACGGGCTTTCCTTGTCGACGATCGTGTAGGGAATCTGGGCATCGAGGGTGTAATTGACTTCGTTGTGCTTCTTCGCGCCGCCTACAAATTCCTCAGCGAAGAACTTCGGATCGGGTCCGCATAGCGAATCATGAATCGAGACAATGCCGCCGCCGCGTTTGACAAAGGCTTCGAGCGTCGCCTTCTCCGTGTCGCTCATATAGCCGGCGTCGCCCTTGTACATCAGGATCACGTCCGTCCCTTCGAGCTCTGCAGCCGTGGGCGAGTGGTAGGAACCATCGACGACCGCGCCGTGGAGAGTGAGCAGCTTGCTCCAATCGGCAAGCAGTTGGGGATAGTCATGCAGCCCGGGGCCGTGCGATTTTAGACCCGCGCGGATGTACACGTGCAGCCCTGCTTTGTTCTGGCCGGGGACTGGGGGCGTTCCGGGAGCCTGTTGTGCATTTGCGGATGTCGGTACCACGCAAAGAGCTGCGATGAAGAGTGTGGCGCGAAGCGGAAAGAACACGGACCCCTCCTGAAGCGACTGGAAATCCAGGTGCATTGGCTCGATAGAGTGGCCGCTGCGAGCCTCAGAAACGCCACGCCGAAGTGTAACTAGTTTCGCCCGCAATGTATACCGTATATAGTTCTAATCATCTTCAGCAGGGTTACAATATACCGATGTTGGGCCTTGATCTATCGGATGTGCCGGCGCCGGTGTTGCACGCGCTTCTGATTGAGAAGCTGCGCGACGCTATCATTACGCGTAAGCTGAAGCCGGGCGACAGACTCAACGAGACAACGCTGGCGACGAGCTACAACGTGAGCCGAGTGGCCATGCGTGCCGCCCTGATGCAGTTGCAACTCTACGGCCTGGTGATGAACTCCCCGCGCCGCGGGATGTTCGTGAACAGCTTGACTGAGGCGGAGGTCAAGAAGATCAATAGCCTTAGAATTCCGCTGGAGGCCGAGGCTCTTCGGCTGTGCCAGAAGCTCCACACGAACGCGATGTCGAAACATCTCGGCAGTCTTGTAGCGCAAATGGAGAAGTGGGACGCCAGGTCACCGTTTGAGGCAGCTGAACTGGACCTCCAGTTTCATCGGGCGGTTTGGCAATATAGCGGGAACACCTACCTTGCGCGGGCTCTCAATTCCTTCGTCCCAATCGTGTTCGCGCACCGCACTCTGGACGAGTTGAATGACGAAAGCCTGCATTGGACCCTGGCTCATCATCGCTCGCTGCTGGATGTAATTGAAGGGAAGTCGACCGAGTCTCCCGAGGAAGCGATGGTCTTCCATTTACGGATTGGATACGAGAAGCCCGAACGGTTGCCGACGCCCACGCATGGCAGGACTTTGAGCGCAAAATAGGAACGGTAACAGCACACTCCATGACAGCAATTTCCGCCGCGAATCCGCCGACCACACTCCGAGCCCATGTCGTCCAGCGGCTGCGCGAGGACATTCTCAGCGGGCGCTACAAGCCTGGGGATCGGCTGAACGAAAGCAGCATCGCGCGCGAATTCCAGATGAGCAGGATTCCTGTGCGCGAGGCGTTGTTTGAACTCCGCGAAGTGGGTTTGGTGATGAACCGCGAACGCCGTGGAATGTTCGTGACGACGCTCTCCGCAGAAGAGATCGAACAGATCAATGCGGTGCGGATACTCCTGGAAGCGGAAGCGTTTCGCCTGGCCAAGGAACGTATGACAGTTCGGACTGCGACCACTTTGAAGAATCTCGTCAACAAGATGGAATCCGCTACGTGCACCGTTGCCGAAGCTGCGGCATTGGACCTTGAGTTCCACAGAACCATCTGGGCGGCGGCAGACAACGAATACCTGACGACGCTTCTCGAGCCGCTCGCGGCCTTGTCGTTTTCGCACAATATTCTGGCGCGAGTCGGCGCGAGCCAGAGGAAGTGGACGCTGAACCACCACGGGGCACTCCTCTCCGTAGTTTTAGGTCCGCCAGGTCAGAATGTCGAGGAAGCCCTGAAGAAGCATCTGCGCACTGCTACCTTCGAGGACCCTTCCGGCCCGAAGCCCGAGGATTCCGCGCCAGTCACGCAGGTGTCCGCATCAAAGACCCGGAAGCGCGCCGGAACGAAGAAGCTCGTCTCGGCGTAGAGTTGCAAGCGATAGTGAAATGAGGTGAAGAAGTATGAATGGAATCGACCTGAAGAATCGGCATGCAGTGGTTACGGGTGGAGCTCAAGGTATAGGGCTGGCGATAGCGCGAAGACTGCTCCACTCGGGGGCCTCAGTCTCGCTTTGGGATATGGACGCCACGCTGGTCGCGACTACCGCAGCGGAACTGTCATCGCTTGGAATCGTCCATACCGAGGTGGTAGATGTGACCGATGCCCGCGAGGTCGAGCTTGCTGCCGCAGCGACGGTTGCGCTCACCGGGAAGATAGACATCCTGATCGCGAATGCGGGAATCGCCGGGCCGAATATCAATACGTGGGACTACCCGGTCGATGCGTGGAAGCAGGTGATCAACGTCAATCTGTTCGGCGTTTATCACTCCTGCCGAGCCGTTGTCCCATACATGCGGCAGCAGAACTATGGCCGCATCGTCAACGTCGCTTCGATCGCCGGCAAGGAAGGGAATCCCAACGCCTCGGCGTACAGCGCGTCCAAGGCTGGGGTTATCGCGCTGACGAAGTCGCTCGGGAAAGAAACGGCGACGAGCAATATTGCGGTGAACTGCATCACTCCGGCAGTGGCCAAGACGCGGATCTTCGAGCAGATGACGCAGGAGCATATCGACTACATGCTGTCGCGGATTCCGCGCGGACGCTTTGTTGAGCCGGACGAGATCAGTGCGATGGTGGCGTGGCTCGTCTCCGAGGAGAATACGTTCACCACAGGCGCGGTCTTCGATCTCAGCGGGGGTCGGGCGACTTACTAAGGTTGCAGGGCGAACGAGTACAGCACATTGCCGGCGCCGATGGCGATGTACTGCCGCCCGTCGACCGAGTAGCTCATCGGACCGTCGGCTATATTGCCGCCAGCCATGTAGTGCCACAGGGCCTTGCCGGTCGTGCTGTCGAGCGCGATCACGTTACCCTCGCCAGTGGCCGAGAAGACCAGCCCAGATTTCGTCGCCATTACGCCAATGGCGAAGGATCGACGGAGCAGCGGGTACTTCCAGCGAATCTTGCCGGTCAGCGTATCGATCGCTTCGAGCGCAGAACTACCGCTGTTGCGTGGGCCGCCGCCGCCCGACGCTCCACCGGAGAACTGACGTCCGGGTTCGTACTGCGTGTCTGCGCTGCGGTAGGTTTGTGAACCCTCGGCGGCGACGACGTACAGGCTTGAGCGGCCAGCGTCGTACGACGGGTTCTGCCAGTTTGCGCCGCCGACCAGAGTTGGGGCCACGACCGTTCCCTGCGGCGAAGACTTCCAGGCATCCGTAAAGATGGGGCGGCCAGCCTTGTCGAAGCCCTTGTTCCAAGTCTGATTGACGTAGGGAGTCGCGAAGAGAAACTCGCCGTTGGTGCGGTCCAGCACGTAGTACATGCCGTTGCGGTTTGCCTGTAGCAAGACCCTTCGCCTGGAGCCGTTGACGATCTGGTCGGTCAGGATGACGTCTTCATTGGCGTCCCAATCGTGCGTGTCCCCGGGCGTGAACTGATAGTGCCACTTCCGTTCGCCGGTGTCCGGATCGAAGGCGATGACGGAGCAGGTGTAGAGATTGTCGCCTCCGCGCGGAGATGAATTCAATGCCGGGCTCGGGTTGCCGGTGGTCCAGTAGAGCAGGTTCAGTTCAGGGTCGTAGCTGCCGGTTAGCCAGGTGGCTCCGCTGCCGGTCTTCCAGCTCTCGCCCGGCCATGTTTCGTGTCCCACCTCGCCGGGTCCGGGCACGGTGTTGAACCGCCACACTCGTTTTCCGGTCTTCACATCGTAGGCGTCGAGGAAACCCCGGATGCCGAACTCCCCGCCGGCCACGCCCACAATCACCTTATCTTTCACAACCAGCGGAGCTGCGGTGATGGTATAGCCGAGCATCGTGTCGGCAATCTGGACCTCCCACAACTCGCGGCCTGTTCTGGCGTCCAGTGCGACCAGCGCGGCATCGAGCGTCCCCACGAAGACCCGGTTACCCATCACCGCAACGCCGCGATTGTAGGGGTTCGTCATGTAGGGATTCTCGGTCTTCAGCCGTCGCTCCCACTTCCATATCTGCTGCCCGGTCTTGGCATCCAGCGCAAACACCTGGCCCGGCACACCGGACGTGTACATGATGCCGTCGATCACCAGCGGAGTGGCTTCGAGCACTACCGAGCCCGGCATCTGAACCGACCATGCGGGTGCCAGATGAGCGACGTTTGCAGGGGTGATCTGGTCCAGCGACGTAAAGTGGCTGCCGTTGTAAGCGCCCCAGTAAGAGGTCCAGTTCTGGGGCTCGTTGCTACTGTGTTCCATGCGAGCGGGGGAGATGCCACCGGGAATGTCGGCTGTCGCAGTCTTTGCCAGCGAGGGTCCAGTGAGGGTCTTGAGGTAAGCCACAAGATCCTGAAGCTCAGCCGGTGAGAGGCGCTGGGCATAGTCGTCAGGCATCAGCGACTTCGCGTCGTCGCGCTTGTCTGCCAGGTCGGCGGAGTCAAATCGTCTGATCGATCCGTCCGAAAGTCGCATCAGCATAGCGAAGCCGTCATCAGCTAGCTTTAGACCGCGAATTTCCGCGCCTGCCCTGGTCTTGACGATGGTGCCCACCGGAGTCGTCGTGCCGAAGTTGCCTCCGCCGCCGCCGCGGTTTTGTCCCTCGCGAGGCTGTGCGGTCGGATGCGGCGGCGGTTGAGTCCCGGGGTGCAGGATCGCGGTCATCAGGTATTCTGCGGTGTTGGCGCCCGCTGCGGAGAGGTCAGTCGCAAACACGCTGCCCCGTCCGTTCACTTCGTGGCAACTGGAGCATTGGCCTTTGCCGACAAAGATCTTCTCCCCGGCGATCGCATCCCCACCAACCTTTTCACCTGTCGGCGCGTGCGAGGTATCGAGGCTGCGCAGGTAGGAGATGATGCGCCAAATCGAGTCGGAGGGCAGGGCACCGAAGGCGGGCATCTGTGTCCCGGGAATCCCGGTCTTCACGTTCTGAAATAAGTCCGTGTCGGTCGATCCATGCTTGAACCCGCCGATGAGCGATGGCCCACGCTCTCCACGGGCATCGCCTCCGTGACAAGCCTGGCAGGTCTGCTCATACAGCAACTTGCCTGCCGGAACCGCGCGCGGGTCTACTGCAAATGGATTGCGCATCGCGTCGGGCACGTCGCTGTTCTGAGCGTTCAAGGCCGATGCGCAGAGGACGATGGCAACGAGGAACGAAGGCCGAAAGGTACGAGCTGAAGGCATATGATCGGTCATATTATGTGGGGATGGGCCCTGTTCCCAAAGTTTGGCAGCGATAAGTGTACTCTGCGAGCTAAGGCATATTGATGCGTCCTTCGACCGCACACTGTATACAGGATTCCAATCTCTAATTAGATGGATTTAGATACATTCTGGACGCAGTTTTCGGTAGTGGAAGCGCAGAGTTGGTGCAGCCCGCGCTGATCTTCAGATGGGATCATGACTTGCGCGTTGTTCGCGCCGAGTTGATAGAGTGGAGATCGCTCCTGCATTGCATAACGATGCCGAGGAAACTGAATCCATGAAGCGAATTCTTTCGTTGGACGGCGGCGGAATCCGGGGCGTCTTCAGCCTGGAAATTTTGTTGCGGATGGAGACTCTTCTGCGCGAGTGGTCCGGGAAGCCGGACATGGTGTTGGCCGACCACTTTGACCTCTTCGCCGGCACCAGTACCGGCGCAATCATTGCCACCTGCCTGTGCTGGGGTATGTCGGTGGAGTCGATTTTAGAGCTCTACCTCAAGTTCGGAAAGACGATGTTTACGCCCGTCCCGTGGTACCGGCCGATCAAGAAGATGCTGGTTTCGCGCTATCAGGCCAAACCGCTCTCCGAATTTCTGCAGAAGGTTTTTTCCAACGATGGCGATGGAAATGATCCGGCCCTGCTCGACAGCGACCGGCTGAGGAAGGGCCTACTGGTTGTCGTTCGCAACCTGACCAACGGCTCGGCATGGCCGCTCACCAACAATCCGGAGGCTTGCTTCAACAATCAATGTCTGCCGGATTGCAACCTGAAGATTCCTCTCTGGAAAGTCGTCCGTGCGAGCACCGCCGCGCCTGTGTACTTCGACCCGGAAGAGATTGTCCTGAACAAGAAACCCTATCTCTTCGTCGACGGCGGGATCACGCCGTACAACAATCCGACAATGATTGCCGGACTGACCGCCGTGCTGCCTTGCTACAACATGAACTGGGAGACGGGGCCTGACAAGATTCGGATCGTGTCCGTGGGTACCATGCGGTTTTCATCTGGACTGCCCAGCGAGGCACAACGTCTGTGGCTCGGTTATAACGCCGAGAGTATCCCTACGGCGCTGATGGACGGGGTCGCCTGGCAACAGGATTTTCTGGCCCGCTGCCTCGGGGAATGCATTCACGGCGAGAAACTGGATTCCGAAATCGGGGACCTGGTCGGCGCGAAACTGGGCGGACGAAGCTGGTTCAGCTATGTTCGCTACAACAAGTCTTACAGCCTGCAGGCAATGCGTGAACTGCTTGCGGAGCGGTCCAATCTGGCTGCGCTCGATGCCGTCCACGCAATTCCGGCGCTGCAGCAGGTTGGCAAAGCCTACGCCGCCGAGAATGTGCGGCTCGAACATCTCGTCTGAACTCGCCCGAGGATCACGTTGGCGCGACGGCCACGACTTCCTGATGAGCCTCGGCAGCCGTCCGCAAATCGACTGGTGTCCCGTGCAGCAGGTATTGGCCGATCGTCGCCGGATCGCGCCAATCGACATCCCAGCCATGGTCGATCGCCACAAGAATGTACTGGCCCGGGGGGACCGCTGCGATCCGGAACGAGCCGTCGGTGTTGCTTTCGTCGCGGTAAATCGTGTTCAGGTCGCCCGCCATGCCAAACGTTGCCGGAACGAGTAACACCATCGCCCCGGCTGCCGGGTTGCCGTCGATCTTTGCGACACCGTCGACACTGGCATGCTTGTCAGCGAAATTCAGGGTCAGGGTGGCCTGATCTGAAATTGTGACCAGACGGCCTGTCACCCTGGCTCCTTCCGCTTCCATTCCGGTCAGATATAAGCCCGAATTGCTGTACACCTGCACCGAGAACTGGTGGGGTGGGAGCATCACGACGCGGCTGGTGGCATCGCCTTCTTCTGGCGGCGGTCTGTCCCCTAATTCACCTGGCTGGAACCCTCCATGTCCTCGCGCCGGGTTCTGGGAGTCGATCCTCGCCCCTGTCTCCGAGTCAAGAAACTCCACCGTCGCGTTCTCGCTGTTCGGCGAGCCGTTGAGTTTCAGTTGAACTCGTACCATCGGCTTTGAATCTTCCAGCCTGAGCACGGCCTGTGAGCCGGGGCGGATTTCGACCTGGCGAACTTCGCTCGTCTTGCCGTCGGCGCTGGGAATGCGGATTTCGTAGGTGCCGGGTGACAAACCGCCAAAATCCAACTCGCTCTGCGACCCTCTGGTCACATTGATTTGCTGGAAACCGAAAGCGGTGTCACTCCCGACGCGAGTCACCGTCACCGGGCGCACCTGCTGACGATTCCGCTGTTCACCGGGTGCGGGAGGATTGACGTTTTCGTTTCTGGGAACCTTGAGGTGGATCGCAGGAATCGCGCTCAGATGAAAGTCCACCTGACGTTCCTCGCCGTCACCGAGTTTGATCGCTTCCGCCGTAGCCTCATCGTCCGACCCAGGAAACCAGGTGATCGGGTACACCAGGTCCAGCGAGGGATCAGGCGAGGGCGAAGTGGGCGGGGCCGCCGACCGACCCAACTGATTGCCGTTTGTGCCAGCCGCGTACCACGGTTGAGCCTGAACTTTTACCCGGTAGCTTCCCGGCTCCAGCCCGCCGATCTCGTACTTGCCGCGATCATCTGTCCGGCCTGCGGCTGTTGCCCGCCCACGAGACGGAGGGCGCGTCCTGTCCGTCCCTGCTGGCGCAATCAGCTCCGCCATTACCTGCGCCGAGGCCACGGGGTCGCCGGCCTCATCGAGAATCAGCCCGGTGAGTACCGAATCTGGCCGCAACCGGAACGTCAGGTTGAAGGTCGGCGCAGCCTCGGTTAAAACCACGGCACTGTGGAAGCTCTCGTGTTCGTCGTAATTCTGGCTCCGAAACCCGCGCGCAGTCGCTGCGAGGCGCCAGGCGCCAGGGCCCGGGACCTCCAGGCTGAACCTTCCCGAGGAATCCGCTGTTACCTGCGGGGGTGGAGCGAAGTTGCCACCCGTACGAGACGCGAGCGACTGTCCTCGTGGTCCCGGTCCCAATCCCGGCGCACGGGAGCGAGGCGGCGGCGGGGCGGGCATTGCCGTGGCGTCGCTCGTGATTGCGGCATAGGCCGTAATCCGGCAGTAGGGAACTGGAGCTCCGTTGCGCGTACTCACGGCAACGCCCGTAATCCGATACTCCCTTGTCGGAGCGGTCGCCATCGAAACGGAAGGGAGGTCCCCCGCACTGATCATCGCCAGTGTCAATACTCGCGCCAGCGTCCACATTCTCATGGAGCTTTCTCCTGCGCGATGTCTACGTTCACAGTGGTGACTCCATTGGTCGACACTTCGATGACCTTACTCCCTCCGGAGAACCTGGAAAGAACGTCCGGGTTTCGCAGGTCATCCTGAATCTGGCGGGTCGTGGCGATGGCCAGATACGAACCGACCGGAATGCGGGTCGACGCCGACACAGGCCCAGCATCAGTGCTCATCCCAAAGGGAATCGGATTGATTGGCACGAGGCTCGGACCCCGGGGCACCAGATAGAGATAGACATTCTCGGCATCGGGCGGCATGGGGGCGGTCACCGTGACTGCACCCTGGGTGTTGTTGGCGACAATGCGTACCGGGGTCCCCGAACCCGCCGACGAGATCACCAGGTCGTTGGATATCAGATTCGTGACTCCTGAGACAGCCGTCTCCACGTACCAGGTCCCTACCGCCAGAGCTTCCAACCGGTATCTGCCCGGAAACAGGCGGAATTCGTATGCCTTAGTCTCGTTCATTCGCGGCGTAGCGTCCTGCATCCCCGGCAACGAAGACTCTGAGAGATTATGAAGCCGAAGGTTTAACTGTCTCAGGTCAACTGTCTGTCCCGTCGATGTTTGTGATCCATCTTGAATACTGCTGGGCTGGGCCGCTGCCGATGAGCTCCCTGAAGTGATGGCGAGTTCGACAGCAACGATTGCTGCCGGTTCCATGTGAATCACCGCCACATCGGTGGGTTTGCCGGTAACCACAACACGGGTCGTTCCTTCCATGCTGACGTCGCGGTTCTCGATTCGCGCCTGCAAAGTATAGGTGCCAAGCGGCAGGGAAACGCGGCCCACGCCAGCTTGCAAGGATGACGGAACCTGGAACCTTTCGCCTGAGGAGGTCGACGCGGTGAGCTGTATGCCGCGCGCAGTATCCTGCCCGTCAACAGTCAAGTGGACTGGGTACACGGGACCGGTAGTCGGCCGTAGGTCAATGCGCCGTTCCTGTCCGCTGGCAACCTCGAAATAAGGCATGGCGTTGGTTGAGGTATTGGATGGAAACGATACTGGCAGAACGGCTTCGCCCGTATCCTGAGATCGTGCGACGTACCCCAAAGTGATCTGGAATCGACCCGCCGGCTGACGGAAGCGGTATTCACCGTGCAGGTCGGTTTGGGTCGGATTGACCGGAATCCATCGCCAACCATTCTGGAAGAACACTGCGCGTCGCAGAATAATCTGCACATGAGTCAGCGGCAAGCCATCGCGCCCGGTGACCGTTCCGGTGATGGTGGCGTCTGGATACATCTTGAGCTCGAGCGTTGCATCCAGCTTGGGCAAACGTTGCCGTGCCATCCCCATCGGCTGGTCGGGGGTCTGGCTGAAGCCTGGCTTGGTCAGGGTGGCGTAGGCCTGCTGGTCTGTGAAGTCTGGAAACGTAAATCGTCCCTGGGAATCGGTCAGAACCGATCGCGAGTTGAGCGCAACGAGCGCCCGTGGAATCGCCGCGCCATCGGGCCCGTTGGTCACGCGTCCACGGATGGTTCGGGAAATCGGAGCTGCGGTCGTCGTTCCGGCTTGACCTGCGGTGCTGGCGCTCCCAACTCCGCCCAGCTGTGCGAAGCACACGGGGCATGCGACGCTGGCGATCAAGGACACCGCTAGACAGTACAAGACGCCCCGTCGGGAATTGAACCGCAAGTCCGGCTACCTCTACGTGATGATCCGACACCTATCAGACGTGGCGAAGGTTGATAGGACGCTTGGTGGATAAAGCTCTGATGAGAATAAGGCCTGATTCGTGGTCCTTGCGAAAGTGTTGTGTGAGTGAATCAGCCATCACCGGAAGTTCGTTCGCAGAAAGAAAGGCGTTTCGTGTTGTCATAGGCAGTCGGCCTCATTCTGTTGCTATGCTATACCGCCTGTTAAACAAGACTCGCTCCGCGCAATAGACATCGCTACCCGTCGCGTCCTTACACTCTCGAGCAGGCTAGATTGTTCGGCGGGTGGCTCCTTGCCTCGGGCAGGCGGAAGTCCTATTGCGTTCGAGATGCTGTGCACCGATATCCGGATCGTGTGACAGCACGGCTCGTTCGCCGATAGGGGTCATGGGGATGCGAATCCTCGGACGCCTCTCAGGGTGATTTGTTCTGTGTCTGGTTTATGCGCGATCCTTTCGTTCACGGCTGACATAGAACGCTGTCGTGACCCGAGGCGCCGATCCATCGTCTCCACGGATCGGTGCCCGAGAGGGAACTGAATTTGCTCCAGCTCTACTCCCGCTGCGTGACATGACCGGGCGCGGATGCGGCGGAGATCCTGGGCTGCCAATCGGTCAATCCCAGCCAGCTTCACTCGTTCCCGGACGACGCGCCAACCGCCAATCCATGCTCCAGCCAATTGCAGGAACGGGTACCCCCGAAGTCAGGCCAGGGAACTGAAGTCCAGGCAACTGGAATCCTTTGGCATGTACAAAGTAGCCATCACTGAACCGAAACAAACTGCATGCACGCCGGAGTATGCACGGGAATCGATATACCTGGATTCGATAGCGTTCCACTCTCGCGATCAATTCGGTACAGCTCGACTCGGTTGGTTTGCTGGCCGCCGACAACCATATACCCACCGGTTGGATCGATCGAGAAACAGCGCGGGATGGATCCTCCCATATCAACGTCCTGAATCTTCGTCAGTGCTCCAGTCGTCTGATTCACCCGGTAGGCGACGATGCTGTCAGGCCCCGGTTCATGGGAAGCACCATGGGAGCGGCGGTTCGATTCATAAAGAAACTTTCCATCGGGAGTCATGCCAACCTCCGCGCTCATGTTGGAGGCGTTGAGACCATTAGGAAACGAGCCGGCCGTCTGCACTGGCGAAAGTGTACCCGCGGCCTGATCCCACCGGAACACCTCCACGTTGCCTGAGTTCTGGCCGATCATATAGCCAAACCTTCCGTCCGGAGAAAAGAGGAAGTGGCGAGGGCCGTCGTCTGGTCCAACGTCTACGACCTTAGCAGGGATGGCAAATACGCCCGTTTCGGCGTCGAACTTGTAGATGAAGATCTTGTTCAGTCCCAGGTCCGGGACGACCACAAAGCGGTTATCCGGGGAAGCAACGGCGGCGTGGGGACGGGCCACAGGAGGCGTTCCACCACCGTCGCCACGGTGCGCGGAGTGCTGAACAAACGTCGTCAGCCTTCCCACAGAATGATCGGAATTGATCTGAAGCACAGTAACGCTGGCGCTTCCGTAATCCGCCAGCAGCATGAACCGGCCCGTTCGATCCAGCGAGAGGTATGCAGTTCCCGAGCCTCCAGTGGGAACCCTATTGATCAGGCGCAGGCCGCCGGTGAGCTGATCAATCGCATAAGAACTGACAAAGGCCTCCGGATCAGTCTCGGTGATGGCATAGAGAAATTGTTGGTCGGGCGAGACCGTTAGGAACGTAGGGTTTGCAATCTCAGCCACAAGTGCCGGAGAACTCAACGCACCAGTCGCTGCACTGAACCGCGCCATGTAGATGCCTTTGCTTTGGGGATTACCGTCTGGATGGCCGCCGGGTGTGGAGCCGATGAACGTGCCGATGTAGAGAAAGAAGTTCTTTGAGGAGGCACTGTTCTGGTCTGGTTTAGCCACGGCTGCTTGTGCTCGCACAAAGACCGTGCAAGGGAAGAGTATTGTCATCACAAGAATGGCGCCAATGCTTCGTGCAGGTTTCATCAAGCCGTATTACCTACCAGTTCGTGATTGAGCCATCAGGTCGGAAGTAGGTTTGGGCACGCGCGTTGTTTGGCTCTGTGAACTCTGCAATCTGCGTCAGGTGTTTGTAGTCCAGTTCCACTCCCAGTCCGGGCCTCTCATTTGGGTACAACTTTCCATTCTTGAAATCGACACATGCTGGCAGATACGGCAGGTCGCGGCCTTGAGCGTTGTATTCCATCAGTACCGGTCCCGAGAAAGTGCCCAGCGTGTTGACCAGGGCTGCGGTCGCGATCGGACCAGTGAAGTGCGGAGTGATGCCCACGAAATGCGTTTCGCAGAGCGCGGCGATCTTAAGCATTTCGGTGATGCCGCCGACATTCGGCAGCGTTGCGCGAACGTAATCGATGTCGTGATGTTCGATTAATGTGTTGAAGTCCCACTTGTTACCCCACTCCTCACCGGCAGCAATTGGAACATTGACTTTGCTCCGCAGGATGGGGAGGTCTTGCAGAAAGGCGTCGGCTCGAACCGGGTCTTCTACGAAGAAGGGTCGCAGACTTTCGATCTCGTTGCAGCCGCGGATCGCGTCGGGAAGTTCGAAGCGCTGATGGAAGTCGATGAGCCAGTCGCCATCGGGTCCGACACCTTCTCGGACGGCCTCACATTGCGCGCGCAGGTGATCGACTCTCTCCCGCGTGTTGAACGTCGTATTCGCCGGAAGGTCTACTGCTCCAACCCGATAGCCTCGGTAACCCGCTTCGATTACAGCCCGAGCCCGCTCCTTGATGGGCGTGGCGCCGGTGACGCCTGGAATAGTGCCGCCAGTGTAGTAGCACTCACAATAGTTGCGGACCATACCGCCGAGCAACTCGTGTACCGGAAGTTTCTGGACCTTGCCTTTAATGTCCCAAAGGGCCATATCGAGTGCACCGATAGCGTCGGTGCGCTCCCGGCCCGCCGGGTAGAACAAAGAGCGGTTCATATCCTGCCATAAGCGTTCGATATACTGCGGATCCCGGCCAATCAACCTGCCTGCGGCCGGTCCCAGCAAATCTTTCGATCCACCTTCGCCTATGCCGGTAATACCAGCGTCGGTCTCGATCGTTACCACCAAATCGCTCTGATAAAGCAGCGCACTGGGATTAGGAGGCAGATAGGCCCGTATTCGGGTCACCTTCATCTTGGGAACAGAGCCATAGGCAGGAAGCGAATTGGTTGCAGTTGCAATCGTTGCAGCCGACAAGGACTTCAGGAAGGTACGCCGGTTCATAGATTCACATTCCTCTTAGAAACTCGATGGCATTGCGTTGGATCGCTCTAGTTTGGTGCAGGAGGGGCAAGACAGTAACTGGTCCGCAGCGCCCTTTTCGCCGCCCCCAAGTATAGACACAGCCCTGCGTTCGTGCCGATACAGCCAACATGCAGATCAAACCCCGAGCCCTGCTTTTGCTGGGCAACGTCCGATAACACATATTATGTATAGTCGCTGATCCTCAGCGCCAGCTCACACACGCAGGCATCCCCCGCCCACGAAATGGACGACCTCCAGCCGATCCCCCGACCTCACCTCGGCCGCGCTCCAACTGTCCCGTCGAGCAATCTCGCCGTTCAGTTCGACCGCAATGCGATCGGACTTCAGCCCAAGTGACTCCACCACAGCCGTCAGCGTTGCCGGAGACTCCAGCGCTTCAAGTTCCCGAGCCACTCCATTGATGGTCAACTTCAAACTCATATCCACTTAAGGCTATCAGCGATCAATCGCATCCGGGACACCCTGACTCAACCTTCCAACTAGCCGCGCTCCGGGACCTCTCCGACACCCGCTAACCGGCTCACGAACCAGCGTTGCATGCGCCGTCGCAAGCTGACCACCTCCGGACATTCGGCGAACACGGCGCGGCTCATACGCATCAGGATCTGGACCGCCTCGTGATCGTCCCGCGGATTGCCCTCTCCCACCCGGAACAGTTGCGAGTCCACCAGGTATTCGACGGCATGCCCCAGAGCCTCCAACGCGCGACCCTGCTCCAGGGTTCCTCGCCTCCGCAATGAACGATCGAGTGACTTAGGCTCTGGAAACGAAACATTCGACATGGTTTGAAATCCCTCTCCATGTCCTATCGGCGAGCCGCTCCTTCGCATCATCTCACCGAGATTGTAGTGGCCACCGCAGGTTCATGGGGCCTTTGCCGTGCCCGATAGCCGGTGCCAGCCGGATAGCCTGCGCGACAAACTCCTTCGCCTTTCGGGCCGCAACCAGCGCGTCTCCGCCCTCGGCAACGCCGCAGACCAGCGCCGTCGAGAAGGCACAGCCCGTACCGTGAGTGGCTTGACTGGCAATCATCTCCGCGTGCATCCACTCGCGGCGGCCATCGGCCAGCGCGACGAAATCGTCCGCCGCCGCCAGATGACCGCCGGTTGCTACCACGTTGAGCCCATCGTACCGTGTCATCAGCAGCGCGACCGCCGTCTCAATTTGGTCGCCAGTGGGGACGTCGACTCCAGCAAGAATCCTCAACTCGTCAAGGTTTGGAGTTACCCAGTCGACCAACGGCAGCAGGTCGCGTTCCATCCCCTCCAACCCGCCGGCGTCCAGAAGCTCGCGCCCCGAACTCGACCGAATCACCGGGTCCAGGACGACTTGAGGCGCGGAACCGCTATCCCGGAGGCGCCTCAAATACTTCGCAACGACGCGAACGTTCTCCCAGTTCTCTAGCATCCCGATCTTGATCCCACTTGGACGCAGGTCCTCCTGAAGGCAGTTGAGGGTCGCTTCGAGAACCGGCGACGCAACCGGATAGACGCCCCGCACACCCATGGTGGACTGCACCGTCAGCGCAGTAATTGCCGAAGTGCCGAAGTACCCGTGGGCCGCGATCACCGCCAAATCCGCCGTAACTCCTGCTCCCGACGAAGGATCGAACCCGGCAATGGTCAAAATGGTCTTGATAGGCTTTCTCCCCAGCTACAGCGGCTTTCAACGAATATCATGGAAATACGATGCACATGACGCCCCAAACCCCGCGCGACCGTCTGATTGTAGCCCTTGACTTCCCTTCCGCAGACCTGGCCTTGCGCCATGTTCACGAGCTTCAGGGCCAATGCCTGTGGGTTAAAGTGGGACTTGAGCTTTATCTCGCAGCAGGAAGCTCTATCATTACTTCACTTCGCGAACGCGGCTTGAATGTCTTCCTCGACCTGAAGCTCCACGACATTCCAAACACCGTCGCCGGAGCGGTCCGCTCAGCCTCCCAATACGGGGCCAATCTGCTAACGATTCACGCCAGCGGGGGATCTGCGATGCTGGCGGCGGCAGCTGAGGCTGCGGCAACAACTCCTGGCGCTCCGCGTCTCGTGGCCGTGACGGTGTTGACCAGCATGGACGCCGCCCAACTGACAGGGACCGGCGTCCCCGACGACCCCTCGACCCAAGTTCTACGCCTCGCCCGCCTGGCCACCGCCGCCGGAATTGACGGCCTTGTATGCTCGTCGGCGGAAACACGCCAGCTTCGGACCGCGTTACCAGGCGATCCCCTGCTGGTCGTTCCCGGAATTCGACCGGCCGGGTCAGCTGAGGGCGATCAGCGGCGCATTGCCACTGCAGCGACGGCCATTGCGGACGGCGCGTCGATGCTGGTGGTCGGCCGCCCGATCACGCAGGCGGCCGATCCAGCGAAAGCTGTCGAAGCGATCCTCGACGAGATTGCCTCAGCCTGCCAGCTCAAGGTCTGATTGGTGGGTCACGGTCACGTCGCTCAACCGCAGAGCCAGGCTCTTGGCAGAACCACCGCCCTTCAGGAATTCGCCCAGCGCTAGTTCTGTAACGCAGTAGCCGGCAGAACGTAGCCGCCTCGCAACCGTTCCACCGCACTCGTGCATGAAGATGTGACGCCCGACGTTGAGCACGTTGCAGCCAAAGTGTGCCGCTTCCGCTTCGTCCACGACGATTCTCATGCGCGGCGGGTAGGCATCCTCGATCCGCCGCAACGACGCAGCATCAAATGCGCCCGGATAGTAGAGGAGGTGCCCGCCACCCAAGGGGGCGAAGCAGGTGTCCAGATGATAGAAACGCGGGTCGACGAGGTGCAGCGAGGTCATGTTCGCATGCCATGCGTCTGCGACGTGCCGGTGGCTGTACTGGCAGGTCCGAACGCCATGGGCGAGCCACACCATCCGGCCCGACGGATCGAACAGCGCGTCGCCTTCGCCTTCGAAGGCGGTCTCGCGGGGTGTCTCCCAGATCAGGAATCCGGCGTCTTCGAGCCAGGTCCGGAGGTGCTGCTCCTCCGGCTGACGCTGCGCGTGGGCAAAGCTTGAAAGCGCCGCCACCCCAAAGTTCACCACCGCTCCATGCGCCACAAAAGTCATGTCCGGCGAGCCCTGCCGAGGGTGCATCAGCTTTACATCCGCCACCTCGCGGAGAGCGGAGTAGAGGCCCTTCCACTGGGTAAACGACGTGTCCCGGGACGATCTATTCAGGTTTCCGGCCATCCATGGGTTGATCACGTAATGAACTTCGAACCACTCCGGCGAACACATCAAAAAGGTTGGCCGGGTGAAGTGCGTCAAAGCCGCTCCTCCCACCATCAGAGCTGCTGAACCTTCAATCTTCTGCACGAGTTACCTCACTTCCGCAGAAGAGTTTGGCCCTCTCCACCAAGATGTGTCAACCCCTTGGATGGCGACATCAGGCACACTTTAGTGGGAGCACCAAGAAAGGTTCCAAAACGACAAAAGAGAGCCCCAAAGGACTCTCTTCTTCCGCCCCTGATCGATCAGGCGTAATTACAGCTTTTCGAAGAAATCGCACGCGGAACAGGAGATATACACTCCGCCCGGCACACCGCGCTCGCGGTCTTTGACGCGCTTCACAATGCGTGTCGGCTTGGAGCACTTTGGACAATCCGTGCTCTTGGTTGTATCCATTTCTTTCTTGCGGTCGCCGGTTTTGGCAATCTTAGACATCGTTGCTCTCCATGGTTCAACTTAATTTGGACCGCATGCGTGTATGGAGGCGTGAAAGCACCGCCGCCCCTGTGGTGACACAGTTTCTGCAAGGAGGGTTCCAGAAATTAGTCTACATGAGAACGAAACCGCGGCTTCAAGGCGTTGATCGTGCGGCGAACTTCGGCACCGGCTGTGGAGCGATCTCCACCGGCGCATTGCTGGGTGGCACATCGGTGCCCGGGGCCTTTTTGGGCTCGGGCATCTGGACCTTCCGCATCCCGCTATCGGGCCGCGCGGCCTCTTCTGGAGTCTTGTCCTCACCCGGCAGGCGTAGCGACGGGGGCACAACTCCCTCCTTTGCCGTCACATCTCCTACGGCAACCGTGGGAACAGGCTGTTCATACCCAGCCATCTCGTCCTGATCGTGAATCTCGATATCCTTGCCCAGCGCCGCAATCTTCACCAGGCTCACGCGATCGCCGCTGAAGCGTACGAACTCCATCGTCTGCGGCTGATGTCCGTAGATCCATTCCTCGTATCGTTCGCTGCCGAGGCCCTCACGCAGCTTCGATTCTGGCTGTCCAAGCGCCGCCAGCACCATGCGGTGATTCATTCCTACCAACACTTCGTGCGATTTGATGGCACTCTTCAGTGGTGCGGGCAGCGTCTCCGCGTATGCCACTTCGCCGGTCTTTGCGCCGAAGTCGATGATTGGTTGTAACAGCGCTTTCACCTCAGGGGCGGAGATATCCGGAACCCCGCCTTCAAAAACCAACACGATGCGGCACCCGGTAGAGCGTTCATCCAAGGTCGGCTGTTGGGTAGCCACGGGTCCGATCCCGATCTGAATGTGTCGCATGAATCGATGCGGGGGATACGGGCCACCGTTCAGGTCGACCACCAGTCTGTCGCCCTTGAACTCGAGCGCCGTAATCATTACGCGGTCGCCCGGTGCCGCCGACGAACCTTTCTTATAGATCAGTTCCTTGTATTGTTCTGCGCGCGGCGTCAGATTCCCATTGGCCTGTAGCGTCATGATTGCGCCAAGCGGAAGAATTCTATGCGCAAACCCCTGCTCCGACCCAAGATCGCGCATCAACTCGCGACGCCCACGCTCACCCAGATGGCCGTCCGGAAGTTCAACGTGAGTCGGCGTGAAGTCGGCGTTAATGTCCGCTGTGGCGGTCTTCTCGCCCACCGTAAAGACCTGCGCATGGGCGCCCAAACTGAAAAAGGCCACGGCGAAACTGAAAAAGGCCAGCACAATGCCGACCGTTCCAAGCCCTGCCCGTCTGTGGCCCATCAGAGTCATCACAGCACCTCAGATGCTAGAAGGTTGCTCCATTTTGCTTGCAATTGCAAATCTTCTTTTTGTCACAGCACATCGGGTTTTGGTGGAGGTTCCACAACGGAACGAGTCTGTGGTGTGGTCGACAAGATCTGCACAAGCGGAGGAGGAGCCGCCGCCTTTTCCATGGCGACATGCGCGGCGGGCGGAGCGACGGTGACTTCATAGCCGGCGGGAACAATGGGCCGGAAGGTATGGGTCCAGGCAAGGTCCCGCGTCACGCGGTACAGCACGGCCATGGCAACCAGCATCATCAATCCAGTCAACACGGCAGCGTCCGGGCCGAACGCTCCGCCCGTGAGCCAGCGCGGGCCTGAAGCGGTCATGTCTGTCGGCGAGCCAACTTCCCCACGTCCGGCAACCGGCAGTCCCATTACGATCGCAGTCACCGTGCGATAGGCAAAATGAAGTCCCCACCCTAGCCATAGGGCATGTGTCCGGAGCCAAGCGACTGCGAGCAATAACGCAAACAGGGTGCAATCGATGATGGCGATCGAGCTATTTCTCGGCGGATTGGCCTGCACGACCAGTACCGCGGCAAACACCGACATCAAAACGGCACCCCAGGTCGATCCCACCGTGTCGATCAGGCGGCGAAATGGATAGCCACGAAACACCACCTCAATCGCCAGCACCCCAACCAGAATTGAACAGACGGCAGCCGCCATGGCAGCCAGCGTATTGGAATTCCACAACAATGTCCCGTGCAGGTTCCCACTTATCAACAGAGGCAGCGCAACCGCGAGTGAGAGCCCCCAACCCAGAGCCGCACCCGTCCCCCATTCGCGCAACCAGCCCGCCCGGCCAGGCAGGGGGAGCACCTGGTCGGCATACAGGCTGCGCGTCGCGATCCAGTCCAGCGTCCGGACCCCTACGATCACAAGGAAGAGAAAAAAGAGGTTGTCGAGGAGTGATACCAGAAGTCCAAGTTGAAATCTTGCAGCTATCCCCTCGGCCGCCCTTCCCGCGATGATGTTCGCCGCGGCGGCCCACGCCATGGCCGTCAGGAAGAGGGTGAGATGCATCCCTCGCGAAACCGTGTTGGCGCCAAATCGAATCGTCTGCTGTTGCAACCGGTTCCCCTGGTTCTCTGAGGCTCTAAGCCGACTGGTAGAACTGCGCCATGTTGCGGAACTTGTCGTATCGGCGGGCCAGCATTTCATCCAGTGGCATGGCCTTCAATTCACCGAAATGCTTCGTCAACTGCGCATCCACCAACTCGAACGCGCGGGGCAGATCGGCCTGCGTCCCGCCCTCCGGTTCATCGATGACGGCGTCCACGCAGCCCAGCGCGAAAGTGTCCTTGGCGGTGTAGCGCAGAGCCGCGGCAGCCTGCTGCTTGCGCGTCGCGTCCTTCCACATAATCGACGCGCAACCTTCGGGCGAGATCACCGAATAAATCGCATTTTCGAGCATCAATACACGATCCGCCACGGCCAGCGCAAGTGCTCCGCCAGAGCCGCCTTCGCCGGTAATGGTAGCGATGGTCGGCACACGAAGTTGCGCCATTTCGATCAGATTGCGGGCAATCGCCTCGCCCTGTCCACGCTCCTCCGCCCCGATGCCCGGGAACGCCCCTGCAAGATCGAGAAACGTAAACACCGGCCGCCCAAACTTCTCCGCCAACTTCATACAGCGCAATGCCTTGCGGTAGCCTTCCGGCTCCGGCGACCCAAATTTGCGCGCCACGCGCTCCTTCAGCGTCCGCCCCTTCAGGTTGCCGATTACCATCACGGGTTCGTCGTGGAAGCAGGCCATACCGCACGCCATCGCGGCATCATCGGCGAAGGCGCGGTCGCCATGGATTTCGCTGAAGTCTGTGAACAGTGCCTCGATATAGTCCATCGGATAGGGTCTTGAAGGGTCCCGTGCCATCTCTGTCCTGATCCACGCTTCGGGGACCAGCGCCGCCGGTGCCGCTTTGGTAAGTTCGAAGTCTGCCATCACCATGATTGTAGCGGACTGCCCACCGATGCGGCCAAGCCGAAAAAGGGTCGTAAGCAGGAGTCTCGTTATTCCAGACGTACCTCCCCATTTCTGCAAGGTGTCTATGTCACAGTCGAGTCTTTTCTCTCCAATTCGTTATTGCGCCAACTGGTTCTTGCGCGTCGTTATTCCCATGGCCATCTCGCTCGCCGTCAAGTAATACGCCTACCGAATCCGGTCGAGCTGGCGCCGGTACAACGTGTTCTGCGGAAACTCCGTTGCCAGCCCGCTCAGCATCTCCCGAGCATGAGCCATGTTGCCAGCGCGCAGATCCGTCACGGCGAGCATCAATCGAGCAAACGGCGCCAGGTAGTGCCCCTTTTCTGCGCAGATTCGAATCTGGCGAACTCCCTCTTCTTTGTCCATGGCGTCGCCGCGCATGAACAGGAACAGCCGCAGAATCGCAGGCTTCAACGCCAGCATATAGTTCTCCACGCCGACGGCAATGTGCGCGTCATAGAGGTTCGGATCGGAGGCAAGTGTCTGCGCGGCGAGCTTGCTTCCCTGTTCGGTCAACTTCAGCGCCGCGTAGTCCTTTTTGTCGATCATCGCCGCCATATCCGACCGCAGCCCGCTGATTAGCGTCAGCGCGTACAAGGCCTGCGCGTCGCCCGGAGCCTTTTGCAACTTCGCCCGGGCCAGTCGCTCGCCCTGTGCGGCACGATCCTCAAAGTCACGCCGCGCCTGTGGGTTTGGTGGAAGCTTCTTTCGTGCGGTGAAAGTATCGTCGTCGGTAAACAGCTCAACGTCGAGCACCCCCAGCCGGTCGAACTCTGAAAACAGAAATGCCGCCGCGTCCGAGGCCGGGCCGAGCGGGTCATCCGGATTGGTCTTCATCCACTCGCCGAACACCTTATGCGCACCGGCGAAGTTCAGGTTGTACATGTCGTAGTAGCCCGCATCAAGTCCGGTCCGCGCAAGTTTTTGTGCAGGAACCGAGGTCGTTAGCAGAACCCCGCACCCGACGATTAGGCAGAGACGACGCATCGTTTTCATGTGTCTTAGGATGCAGATGAAACCCATGGCGTCAGACCGTCAATTCTCGCTTGGCTTCTCGACATGATCGATCACAATGTATTCCACTGGCCCAGTCTGCGCCTTCAGCCTTAGCCCGAGCTGGTCCCGCAGCGCGTCAAATAGCGACGGCCTGTCCTTAAACTCTGGCGGGGGCACCACATCCGGCGGGAGCGGTGGCGCAAACGACAGCTTGAAATCATATTTGCCCTTGAGCCCCGTCTGGTCGACAACAGGCCGATCATCGCGCTGCACCTGCTGCCCAAGCCACCAACTCAGGTAGTTCATCGACACCCGCACCCCAGCTACCCCGTCATTCGTGAACGTGATGGGAATGCTGAAGTCCTCCGTGCCCTCGTTCAGCTTCATCTTCGTTCCAGATGGCTCGACGGTCAGCCCATAGACCGGGCCTTCCTTGGTCTCGATATGAAACTTCAACCCGAAACGGTCGGCCAGCAAATTTTGATACATCGTATGAAGGTCGTCGACGTTGTACGCTCCATCGACTCGGGCCTCGACGTCGTAGCGGTCAGCGTTCAGCCATTCCGGATCGCCTTTGATCTGGCGCATCGGCACCTTGTACATCAGGCTGATCATCAGCTTCAGCGGAACGCCCTGCGCCCGGTACTCCTGCCCGCCCGGCAGCGCCTTGATCCCGCCTCCACGCATGCCCGGCTTCGTTAGGCGGATCGAAGCGACGTCGAAGGTCAGGCGGGCCGGCTTCTCCTGCGCCCCCCCCAGACCCGCTACCAGCAATAGAATCAGCCCAACTCTACGCATCGCACCCCCGCTACTGGATCACCCTGACAGACCCACGTCCGACCAACTCTTCCACCCGGTCGATAAACAAACGATCCGCCGCCACCATTACCTTGCTCGGCTCCAGCACTGCACAGAACTCTCCCGGCTCTTCAAAATCCAAGAGCAGCTTCCCCGTTCCCGGCGAATCCAGAAACAGCCGCGACAGCTTCTCCAGCAACGCGGCGTCCGGCGAGTGTAGCGGCACCTTGATCCGCAGCGCCTCGGGAAGCTTCAGCTTCACATCTTCCAACGCCACAATCGACGACACCGCAAGCTTCGGTGCCGAATCTTCTTCTCCACGCAGCGAGCCGCGCACCAGAACAGGCACGTCGATCTTCAGCTTCTCTGCCAGCTTCTCATAGCTCTGCGGGAAGGCGATCAGTTCGATCTTGCCCACGGTGTCCTCAAGCGAAGCCTGCGCATACATTTCGCCTGACTTCTTGGACTTCGCAGTCTTCAGTCCCGTGATCACACCCGCAATCGAAATCTCGTTCGGTTCAGGACCTCCGCGGCGGAATTGCTGCGGCTCCGGCTTCATCTCGCACGCAGTCGCGGTGTCGACGACCTTCATATTCCGCAGCTTCTCCCGATACTTATCCATCGGGTGACCACTGACGAAGAAGCCAAGCACTTCCTTCTCATTCTGGAGGCGAGTATGCTCGTCCCAGTCAGCGACACTCGGCAGTGCATCAGTAGTGTCGCCAGCGGACGGCATAATATCCGAGTCGAATATTCCAAATAAACCGCTCTGCCCAGCAGCCTTGTCTTTCTGTGCCTTCTGCGCCCGCTCCATCGCTGTATCGAGCGCGGCCATTACCGAGGCGCGCCGCCCGAAGCAATCCATGGCTCCGGCTTTAATGAGGGACTCGAGGACCCGCTTGTTCAGCAGCCGAAGGTCGACCTTCTCGCAGAACTCCCACAGGTTGGCGAACCCCGGCTTCCCTGCCGCACGCAGCGCAGAACGCGCCTCGATGATCGACACAATGGCGTTGTGTCCAACATTCTTGATCGCCGCCAGCCCGAAGCCGATCGCCTCACCGGCGGCGTTTTTCACGGGAGTAAAGTTAGCATCCGACACCTGCACATCCGGCGGAACCACGGGGATGTTGATCTCGCGGCACTCGGAAATATACTTCACCACATTTTCCGGCTTCGAAGTTTCGCTGGTCAGCAGCGCCGCCATAAACTCCACCGGATAGTGGGTCTTCAAGTAAGCTGTATGGTATGCGAGCAGCGAGTAGGCCGCGGAGTGCGACTTATTAAAGCCATACTCGGCGAATTTCGCCATCAAATCGAAGATATTTCCGGCAATATCTTTGGGGTGCTTGTTCTGCGCCGCACCCTCCATAAATTTGACCTTCTGCTTCACCATCTCGGCGGCGTCTTTTTTACCCATCGCCCGGCGCAGCATATCGGCCTGGCTGAGTGAGAACCCTGCCAGACGATTTGAGATTTGCATCACCTGTTCCTGATAGAGCATCACGCCAAGCGTCTCGCGCAGGATCGGCTCAAGCTCCGGCAGTTCGTATTCCACCGCGCGCCGCCCCCACTTGCGCTCGATGAATTCGTCGACCATTCCGCCCTGGATCGGACCCGGACGATACAGCGCATTCAACGCAGTCAAATCTTCCACGGTGTTCGGCTTATAACGCCGCAAGACGTCGCGCATGCCGCCCGATTCAAACTGAAATACGCCGCTGGTCAAAGCCTTGTGAAAAACCTGCTCATACGTCTTCTGATCGTCGAGCGGCACCGTCGCCATGTCGAGATGTTCGCCCTTCGTATGCACGATCAGCTTCAGCGCGTCGTCGATCACCGTCAGCGTCGTCAGGCCCAGAAAGTCCATCTTCAACAGGCCCATCTTCTCGATTGAGCCCATG
>JANXWZ010000099.1 GCA_025350865.1 Rhodanobacteraceae bacterium | reverse complement strand
AGGATGATCCTGAGGAACCCGCTGCTCCAACCTCACATAGCTGAACATCCCATCCTGAAAACGCTCGTCTCCACGCATAACTCAAAGACGATCCCAGCCTCAGGAAAGTTTTAAAATCAGTGAGAATACTGAGAGCTATTTCAACAAGCTCCTAGAGCTACTCAATCGGGTGACTGCTGACTCTGTGGAACAAATCGCGCAAGAACCAGACGAAGGCTCGCACTCGCCCCCCGGCCCCCAAGCAATCGGACAGGCGGGTGAGCTCCCTCCCTCGCCGCGGCTATCAATATTTTGTTCAAGAATATCGTCACTCTGCGCTAGACCGTTCCGCGATTCCCCCAAATTTCGCTGAAATCTCGTAATGTCGAATTGCCATTCCACCGCGCACACAAGCCACAGCGGCGGCATGGAGCGGGCCGCCGTCAACACCATGCACAAAATACCTCTGCCCTCCAACCTCAACCGGCAGCGGCACCTCCACCTCAACCCCCTCCTCCGGCCCAACCGCAAACGACTTCGGCTCGATCGTCAGCCCTCGCCCATCCGCCTTCAACACAGCCTCCTTGCGAGTCCAGCAGCGGTAAAACTCCGCCAGCCTCAGCTCCTCCGACCCAGCCGCCTCGACCCGAGCCAGTTCATCGCCATGAAACGCCGTCCGCGCCACGTCCTCCAGGTCCAACATGGAGTTCCTGTACTCCACATCGACCCCGATCTCTCCAGCCATCGACAAACCAATCAAAATAACTCCCTGCGAGTGCGCCACGTTGAACCACAAACCCTCCTTCAACCTGGGCTTCCCGTGACTCCCCTTCTCCAGCACCAGCGTCTCCGGCGCGGCGCCGACAGCCACCCCCAGCAACCGCCTCAAACTCCCTCGCCCCGCAACAAACTCATCCCGAGGAGTCCCGACCCGCATCCTCGCCGCCCGCTCCTTCTCCTCATCCGTCAAGACCGCATAAGCGCCATCCAACAATCTGCCCGTCTCCATCCGCGTCGCGTCCAGGTCGATTCGCCAAAGCTGCACCTCATCCGGAGCCAGCGGGGTCAGCCTAAACCTCTCCACCCAGTCACCGCCCACCCCCACCTCCGCTTCGTCTGGCACTACAACTCTCCTGTTTTCGGCGTCCCCACACAATGACCCCTTTGAGTAATGAGCCCCGCCCGCGCCGCTCGCCTATACTTGAGCCAATTCGCCACCATGCCGATCATCATCCTCATCCCGACCCTAATCTGCATCGTCGCGCTCTTCCGTGTCTCCGTCCAGAACGTCTTTCTCAACCTCTACATCCCCATCTTCATGATGCTTCCTGTCTATTACTACTGGAAGGTGGAGATGCTCCCGCCGGTCGACCTGTCCGAAGCCGTTCTGCTTCCGCTCGGCATCGGAATGTGCCTCACCCAGCTCCGCCGCTGGCGTTTCTCCCTCATGGATTTCTGGGTAGGGGTCTTCATCTTCACAACCTATCTGGCCGACGCAATCCACGGCCACAGCACCGCATCCACCTTTGACCTCTTCAGCAGTCTCTGCCTCGCCCTGGTCCCCTACATGGCCGGCAAACTGCTCATCGAATATAACGGCATGCGCGCTGCTACCGTGCGGCGCATGGTCTTCTGCCTCTTCCTTGCCTCGCTCGTATCGGTATACGAGTATCGCATGGGCCAGAACCCCTTCACCCTCGTCATCGCACGATTCTTCCCGGAAGAAAGCTTCCCCTGGAAAACCCAGATTCGTTGGGGATTCGGCCGCGTTTCGGGTCCATTCGGTCAATCCGAACTCGCCGGCATGATGCTTTTCTTCGGCCTCGTCATGACCCTCTGGCTCGGCTACTACCATCTGTGGGAACCCAAATTCAGCCAGGCAAAGTGGCTCCCGGGTAAAAAATCAACCATCATCGCCTGGACCATAGGAATCGTTCTCTTTATGACGCAGGCCCGAGGCCCCTGGATTGGTGCCCTCGCTGCCCTGCCCATCGCCTTCATCGGCCGAGTCCGCAACCCCGGTAGAACCGCCGCTGTCGTCGCTATCTCCCTCGTGCTCGGCGGCGCCGTCACCTACGTCGGCCTGAAAGCCTACGCCAGCGCCGACGCCCCCACCACCTCGTCGGAACAACAGAACGCCCAGTACCGCGCCCAGCTACTCGACAATTACATCCCCGTCGCCAAGGCAGGAGGACCGTGGGGCTGGGGCCAGGACTTCCCCCGCGTCGCCGGTCAGGGTTCGATCGACAATGAATACCTCTTCGTCGCCCTCACCCAAGGCTCGGTCGGCCTCTTCGCCTTCTGCATGATCGCCTTCGGCGCCCTCTACAACATGCTCTGCGCCGCCCGCTTCGGGCCCACCCAATCCGACCGCTACTTCGGTTATTCGCTCCTCGGAATCTTCGTCGGCCTGCTCATCACCATCTTTACCGTCTTCCTCGGCAACCAGCCCTTCGAGCTCTTTTTCCTGCTCGCCGGCTGGTCCCAGGCCGTCCGCAGTACCGCGACTCACTCTGCCTGCCCGCAACCAGCCTTCCAGCAGGTCTTCACGTGAGGCTAACCAAACCGCCTGTCATCCTGAGCGGAGCCACAGAGCGCCCAATTGAGAATTCGCCTGTCATCCTTAGCGGAGTTCATCGCGCATTTGCGATGAACGCAGTCGAAAGACCCCGAAACTTTCCAACCCGCCCAAACCGCTCCCACCTTTCCGCCCTGACCGCCCTCTTCCTCTCCCCGCTCCTCACCGCCTGCCAGCGTCCAACCGCACCCCAACCCGCCATCACCACTATCACCATCGGCCCGGAAGTCCTCCGTAGCAACGTCAAGCGTCTCGGCATCAACCTCTCCGGCCAGACCTTCTACGACTCCGGCCAGATGCTTCGCAACCTCACCTTCCGCAACCCCGGCTTCGAGGGCGAAACCTGGCAATCCATCCTGCGCTGCAAATCCGTCACCGCCACCACCTGTACCGACGAGAACCAGTACGCCGTCTGGCCCGCCGGGTTCCTCGACGGAGCCACCTTCGAACTCGTCTCCGGCCCCTCCAAAGGCGCTACCGGAACCGTCCGCGCCAGCACCGCCGCCGCCAACGCCCAGGGTGTCACCCTCACCCTCTCATCCCCTGCCACCGCCGGCGACTTCATCCTCCTCCACCTCAACAAACCCGGCAACGCCCAGGCGGGATGGTGGACCAGCCTCAATGGCGGTGCCACCCTCACCACCGAATTCAAGGATCTCTCCCCGAATACCCCCGGCAAACAAGCCCTCCGCGTCGACGCCACAGGCCCCAACCAATCCGCTGCTATCTCATCCTACTTCGACAGCTCTGAAGGCCGTTCCTTCGTCCAGCTTACTGGGAAGTTCACATTAGCTTTCCGCGCCAAACTGATATCAGGGAATAACTTAGTAGCAGTCAAGAGTGAGCGTCTCGACACCAAACACGGTGCCCACACCTTCTTCTCTAAGCCGATACCGCTCACCACCGCCTGGCGTGATTACACGTTCACCTTCGACGCTACCGAAGACGGCACCGCCCTCGGAACCGTCGGCCTCACCTTCGCCTTCGACCATACCGCCGCCCTGCTTGACGACGTCTCCCTCACCGCCGCCCCAGCCCCCAACAACCCCACCGCGTTCCGCAATGAGGTCGTCGAGACCCTCCGCGACCTCCGCCCCGGCGTCCTCCGCTACATGGACAACGGCACCAACTTCGGCAGTTCGCTGGACAATCTCCTCGCCCCGCCCTCCGCCCGACTTCGTACCGGAGCCAGCACCCAGCTAACCGTGCAGGAAGACATCCCCCTCGGCCTCCACGAATTCCTCACGCTCGCCAAAGCCGTGGGTGCCGAACCTTGGTTCGCCATGCCGCCGGGAACCTCCCCCACCCAAGCCGCTAACCTGATCGAGTACCTTTCCGGAGCCCCTACCACCCACTACGGCGCAATCCGCGCATCGCTCGGCCAGACCGCCCCCTGGACTTCAGTCTTCTCCCAGATTCACCTCGAACTCGGCAACGAGGAGTGGAACGGCCGCTCCTTCGCCGGGTCCAGCATGGCCGACCCCACCGCCTACGGCCGCCGCGCCGAAGCCATCTTCCACGCCATCCGCACCGCCCCTACCTTCACCGCTGGCAAATTCGACTTGGTCCTCGGCTCCTGGGCGACCGTACCCTGGTGGACCCAGCAGGAAGTAGCCTCCAGCTCCGGCTTCGACTCCGTAGCCGTCGCCCCATACCTCTTCAATGACTTCAACGATTCTTCCTCATCTGAAGCAATATTTGGACCTATGCTCGCCCAGCCGGAATCCGTCGACTCCCGCCCCGACGGCTACATGGCCCAGCAATCGAAGAATACCAAGGCGTCGAAACTCGCCGTCTACGAGGTGAACCTCGGCAGCATGACCGGTTCAGCCGCCGTCTCTCAGTCCGACATCGACCGCGCAATCCCGTCCATGGGAGCAGGCCTGGCCCTCGCCGACCACATGCTCCTGATGCTCCGCGACCTCGGCATCACCACCCAGTGCCTCTTCGGCCTACCCGAGTACGTGAACAACTTCACCGCCCCCGGCCCCAAGCGCATGATCCCCCTCTGGGGCGCGGTCGTCGACATGGGCGGCCCGACCAACCTCCGCCGCCCCCAGTTCCTCGCCGAGCAACTCGCCAACGAGGCCATCCTCCCAACCATGCTGACCACTCACATCAGCGGCCCCAACCCAATCTGGAACCAGCCCCTGAGCCCGAACGACAAGATCAAGCTCGACCGCGCCCACCTGATCCAAACCTTCGCCTTTATCGACGGCCCCCGTCACTCGCTCATCCTGCTCAACCTAAGCCGAACCGAAACCCTCTCAGTCCAGCTGCCAACCCTTCCCAATCGAGTCGAAGAAAGCCGCCTCACCGCCGCCCACATCGACGACTCCAACGAGCAAACTCAGAAAGTGTCTATCACCCGCCAGCACCTAGCCGCCTTCAGTTCAACGACACCTTACCCCCTCCCACCCTACTCCATGACCGTCCTCACCTGGGCCACAGGCCACTAAAATTTGTTTGTCATCCCCTAGGGATCTGCGGTTGCCGTTGCCCTGTTTTAGCTGCCCTAACCTATCCGACCAACGATCACTTCCAGCAACTCCCGCTCCCCCGCCCCAAGATGGTAAAAGTGGTCTCCGGGCAGCCGCTTCGCTACAAACTCCCCAGTCGTCAACTCCCGCCATGCCTCCAGTCCTTCGTCCCTTACGTTCGCATCCTCCGCACCCGCAATCGCAACCACCGGACATTGCAGCATCGCCTCCGGCCCGTGCCGATACGTCTCCACCACGGTCAGGTCAGCTCGCAGGATCGGCAAAAATACTTCCCGAAGCTCGGCATTTTCCAGCAAATCTCCCTGCGCTCCGCCAAACCGCCCTTGCAGCTCCGCCACAAATTCCGCGTCGCTCAGCCCATGCAGGTCCGGGTGCCAGAGAGGCAGATGCGCCCCCTCCCGCCCCGAGACAAACAGACACACCGGCCCGCGCACCTTCGCCTCCGCAATCTTCACCGCCCACAGGTAAGCCAGCAAAGACCCCATACTGTGCCCAAAGATCGCATAAGGCACATCAAGACATTGCCGGGTTGCGTCCATCAAATGCTCCGCAACCAACCCCGCATCCACCATCGCCCCTTCCAGCATGCGAGCCTCCCGCCCCGGCAGCAACACCGGGCAGACGTCGATCGTCCCCGGCAGCTTTCGCTTCCACCCGTAAAACGCCGCCGCCCCCGATCCGGCATGTGGCAGGCAGAAGAGCCGCATCTTCGCCCCGACGCGAATGTCCCGCTCCGCCAGCCATCCATTGGCAAACTTGCTCATTCCAAAGCCCCCATTCCAATGTCACCTTACCAGACACGCTAAAATCAGCCAGACCCGCCATGCACTCCGCACTGCACCTCATCGCCGCCGCCGTCGGAGTCTTGCTCGTCGCGGCGACCCTGCCCCTGTTCCTTGAACTACTGGTCCTATCGGTAGCCGCCGCGCTCCCCTCGCGCAGACCCACCCCGACTACCCCCAGCCCCCTGCGCCTCGCTGTCATCATCCCGGCCCACAACGAAGAAAAGCTGATCGCCCAATGCGTCCGCAGCCTCGCCGGAGCCGCCCGGATCTTCGTAGTACCCCACAATTGCACCGACGCAACCGCCGCCCAGGCCCTCGCCGCCGGAGCCACAGTCGTCCCGCTCGACGACACCATCGGCGGTAAAGGCACAGCGCTCGACTTTGGCTTCCGCCACGCTATCGCCGCCGGAGCCGACATCCTCCTCGTCATCGACGCCGACTCAATCGCCGGCCCCGGCCTCATCCCCGCAGTCTCAGCCGCCTTCGCCTCGGGAGCCCAAGCCACGCAGGCCCGCTATCAGGTTGCCAACCCCGACGCCAACCGCCGCACCCGTCTCGCCGCCCTCGCCTTCCTCGGCATGAACGTCCTCCGCCCCCTCGGCCGTCATCGCTTATGCCTCTCCTGCGGCATCTTCGGCAACGGCTTCGCCCTCTCCGCAACCACGCTGGCGCGAGTCCCCTACACCCCCAACTCACTCGTCGAAGATCTCGAATACCACCTCCACCTTATCCGCGCCGGCATCCGTGTCGAGTTCCTCGACCACGCCGCCGTCTTCGGCGAGATGCCCGAAAGCTCCCCCGCCGCAGCCAGCCAGCGAGCCCGCTGGGAGGGCGGCCGCATCCTCATGCGCCGCCTCTGGACCCGCCCACTGGCCCTCGAAGTCCTCTGCGGCCGCCTCCGCCTGCTCGAGCCCCTCCTCGACCTTCTCGCCTTCCCGCTAGCCACCGAAGCCGCGCTCCTCACTCTCGCACTCCTCATCGGCCTTCCCACCCATACGAACTGGCTCTCCGACTACGCTGCCCTCGGCATCGGCACGCTCATCCTGTACGTCCTGGTGGCAGCATCCCTCGCCCCCAGCCCCTGGGCGACCCTGCGAGCCCTCGTAACCGCCCCCGCCTATCTCGCCTTCAAGGTCATGATGATCCCCCGCACCCGCCTCGCCGCCCGCCGCGACGCCGCATGGGTCCGCACCCAGCGCAACGCAGAGTTACCGGACCTGAACCGAAAAAAGTGATGTGAATTATCGCGCCCCATCCTCCGTGCAAGCTGAACAACTGCGATAGAGTATCAACAACGACGCACACCAGAGGAGGATTGCCATGAAGTGGACATTGATCCTGCGACTCTCACTGATTGAGCTCGCCCTCACGTTGGCATCCATCTTCTTCCTCTCCCCCAACCTCGAGACGATCCTCTGGCTGGCCACAGTCCTCTTCTACGCCTACGCCATTGGCAACGGCACCCGCCAGTACCGCTTCCTCCACGGAATCCTCCTCGGAATCGTAAATGCGGTCTGGGTGTCCGTCGTCCACGCAATCTTCCTGGCCCGCTACCTCGCTCGCCATCCCGTCGCCAACTCCACTATCGACATGATCTCCCATAGCCGTCCTCGCCTCAGCCTTGCCCTGACTGCCATCTTCACTGGCATCGGTCAAGGCATCGTCATCGGCGTATTCGCCGTCGTCGCCGGCATGATGGTCAAACCTCCCCGCCTCGACCTCTCCGCCCCAACGGAAACCATGGAACCCGGGGCCGAAGCCTGACCGCGATGCGTCTCCCCGGCTTCCTCCAATCCGCGTTCGTTGTCTTCACGCTTTCCGCGTTCGCTCCCGCACAAACACCTGAACTCCCCATCCAGCACATCCAGTTCCACGAGGTCGACACCCTCTTCCAGAACCCCGGTCAAGGCTGGTTCATCGAGTACTACCGCCAGCCGCGCCTCCCCGATTCCGTCGTCTATCTCCGCTTCGACTGGCGTCAGGCCGAGCCCAAAGACGGCAAGTTCGACTGGACCCTGATCGACAAGACCATCGCCAAAGCCCGCAGTCACGGGGCGACCGTCGCCATCCGCATCATGACTGCCAACGCCCACAGCGAAACGCCCTACTCCTCCCCGCAATGGCTTTTCAAACAAGGCTGCAAGTCCTACTCGTACAAGAACGACGGCAGCGACGCAGCCCAGGGCGGTAAGCCCATGAAGCGCTTCGAGCCCGACTACGCCGACCCCATCTACCTCGCCAAACACGCAGCCTTCCTCCAGGCCCTAGGTCAGCGCTACAACGGCGACCCCAACATCGAATTCCTCGACATCGGCTCCTACGGCATCTGGGGTGAGTGGCACACCACCCATCGCGCCTCCATCCAGGTCCGTCAGCAGATCGTCGACATGTACCTCAACGCCTTCACCAAGACTCCGCTCGTCTACATGTCCGACGACGCCGACGTCATGAGCTACGCCCTCGCCCACGGTACCGGTCTCCGCCGCGACGGCGTCGGCTCACCCTGGCACGAAGCTCGCTGGGCCGGCACTCCCGCCTACGCCAACGTGCCCGCCATGGCTGACGCCTGGCTCCACGCCCCCATCGTCTTCGAGTGGTTCCAGACCTACGACTACCTCATCGCCCACAAATGGTCCTTCGACTCCGCCGTCGACTTCATGCTCCGCAACCACGTCAGCCTCATCAACGACAACCTGGGCCCCGTCCCCGACGAAATCAAACCGCAACTCGAAAAGCTCGCCCGCCTCGCCGGCTACCGCTTCATCCTGCGCGATGTCGCCCTGCCCGAATCGGCCCACCCCGGCGACTCGCTTCCCATCAAAATGCA
>JANXWZ010000095.1 GCA_025350865.1 Rhodanobacteraceae bacterium | reverse complement strand
AGGCAGAAGCCGCAGTGGACGCAGTCGTCGATGAGCGCCTTGTTGGGCGGGTGGTGGGAGTCAAAGTTCGAGGGCTTGAGTTGGATGAGGTCGCTCATGGTCAGATGCCGCCCAGGAACTGGTTCGGGTTGAGGATGCCGTTGGGATCGAAGCGCTGCTTGATGGCTCGCATGAGGGGGAGGGTGTCGGGCAGCTTGCCCCAGGGGTCGATGGTGGAGCCAGAGGGTTGCTGCTGAAGCGTCAGGGACCCACCTTGCGATTCAAGGGTGAAGCGGAGCTGGACGAGAGCCGCAGCGGCGTCGGCTGGGACGGCGGCGGTCATGACACCTACGGCCTGCGTGACGGAGCTGCCCTGCATCGCTTGGACTAGGCGGGCGGCGGCGGGGATCTGGGTGGGGAGCATAGTGGCTTTCAGGAGGAAGTCGGAGGAGTGTGCGGAGAGCTTCTCCCGCGTCAGCCACAAGTCGGCTGGGGCTCCGCTGAAGTGGAGGCCTTCCGGCGCGGCCAGCTTGTTGAGAGAGACGATCTGCTCCTGGATGACGCTGGGCAGGGCGGCTAGCTGGATGTCGAGGTGAAAGGCTTCGGGGGTGGAACGGAGTTGGAGGGCCTCGGTGCTGAGATGGCTGTTGATGATGGCGAGGAGGAGGTTGCCGAGGGGTTCGGCGCGGTCTGCGGCGGCAGTGAGGGTGCAGGTGTGCTTTGGGGTAGCGTGCAGGCGGAAGGTGACGTCCGCGATCACGCCGAGGGTGCTGCGGGCTCCGGTCATGAGCTTGTGGAGATCGTAGCCGGCCACGTTCTTGACGACCTTTCCGCCGCTGCGGGCGATGGTGCCGTCGGCGAGCACGATAGTCATGCCGATGATGAGGTCGCGAAGGCTTCCGTAACGATGGCGGAGGGCGCCGGAGTCGTTGGTGGCGACGATTGCGCCGACGGTGGAGGATGTGGGGCTGAGGGGGTCCAGTGCAACGAACTGGCCGTGCTGGGCGAGGACGGTTTGCATGGCGGCCCAGGTGCATCCGGCGTCGACGGTGCAGACGAGGTCCTGCCAGGTGTGCTCGCGCACCGTATTGAGGCGTTGGGTGGAGAGGGTGACGCCGGTGGGGTGTAAAGGGCCGCCGGAGGGGTGGATCGGGATGCCGTGCTGGTTGGCGATGCGCAGGATGGCGGCGATTTCGGCGGGGTTGGCGGGGGTTAGGAGGGATGCGTCGGTGGCGCTTTGGTAAGCGGCGAAGAGGTCGGGCGGGTTGGAGGTGGTGGGCATGTGATGGTCTGGGGTAGAAGCAAGGGCAAAGGCAAAGGAAGAAGCAGGTCCTCCCGCTGCGCGGAAGGATGACAACATTTATTTTTCTACTACTTGCCGAGGTGGCGGCTGGTTAGAAGTATTCGGCTACGCCGGCAGATTCGAGGGGGTGGAGGGTGTAGGGGCCTGTTCTTTCGCCGCACAGGCGGGGCCGGGGGAAGAGCTTGTCGGGGTTGGCGATCTGGTGGGGATCGAAGGCCTTGCGGACGAGTTGCATGGTGTTGAGGTCGGGCTCGGAGTACATGTAGCCCATGGATTGCTGCTTCTCTTTGCCGACGCCGTGTTCGCCGGTGATGGAGCCGCCGTGGTCGACGCAGCGGTGGAGGATGCGGATGGAGAGGTCGACGGCGATGGCCTCCTGCCCGGGGATGGAGGCGTCGTAGAGCACGATGGGGTGGAGGTTGCCGTCGCCCGCATGGAAGACGTTGGTGACGCGCAGGCCGGTTTCGGCGGCCATGATGCCGATCTCTTCGAGGATGATGGGGAGCTTGGTGCGAGGGATGACGCCGTCCTGGACAATGTAGTTGGGGGCGAGGCGACCGGCGGCGGCGAAGGCGGCTTTGCGGCCTTTCCAGATGAGCATGCGCTCGTTGGCGCTTTGGGCGAGGCGGTCTTCTGAGGCTCCGTTGGCGCGGCAGAGTGCGCGCACTTGCTGCATCTGGAGGTCGACCTCGGCGGCGGGGCCGTCGAGCTCGACGAGCAGGAGGGCGGTGCACTCGGGGTAGTGGGGATGGACGGCGGCCTCGGCGGCCTGGATGGAGAGGCGGTCCATGATCTCCATGGCGGCGGGGAGAATCGCTGCGGCAATGATGTCGGAAACGGTCTGGCCGGCGGCGGCGATGGTGTCGAATGCGGCGAGGAGGACCTGCACGGTTTCGGGCTTTTTGACGATGCGCAAGGTGATGGACGTGACCACGCCGAGGGTTCCTTCGGAGCCGACGAAGACGCCGGCAAGGTCGTAGCCGGGGGCGTCGACGGCGGGGGAGCCGAGGTGGACGAGCTCTCCGGTGGGGAGGATGACCTCCATGGCGAGGACGTGGGTGGTAGTGAAGCCGTATTTGAGGCAGTGGGCTCCGCCAGCGTTTTCGGCGATGTTGCCACCGATGGTGCAGACGGTCTGGGAAGAGGGGTCGGGTGCGTAGAAGTAGCCCTCGGCGGCGACTCGCTGGGAGACATGGGAGTTGATGACGCCGGGCTGGACGGTGATGCGCTGGTTGTGGATGTCTACAGCGAGGATGCGATTCATGCGAGCGAAGCTGAGGACGATGCCGTTCGCGGCGGGTAAGGCTCCGCCGGAGAGGCCGGTGCCTGCGCCGCGAGCGACGAAGGGGATGTGGTGTTTGGCGCAGATTTTGACGATGCGTTGGGCTTCTTCGGTGGATCGCGGGAGCAGGACGGCGGCGGGTACGGTGCGGATGGCGGTGAGCCCGTCGCACTCGTAGGTCTGGAGCTGGTTGCGCTCGACGATGATGCCGCCGGGGGAGACGGCAGCGGTGAGCTCGCGCAGGATTTCGGCGGAGAGGGCGGCTGGGGCTGCGGCGGTGTCTGCGAGTTCGGCAGTTTGCATGGTGGGTATCTCGCTGGATTTA
>JANXWZ010000081.1 GCA_025350865.1 Rhodanobacteraceae bacterium | reverse complement strand
GGAAGTAGTCGTCGGTGACGCCTTTCGGGAAGTCGTAGCCGAAACCAAACGCGAGATTGAAGCGATTGAAGCGGCTGCTGACGAGGTGGTCGAGGTAGCCAGTCCAGAAGTCTTTGTTGTAGTACCACGGCTTGTCCTCGACTTCGCTGCAAAAGGCGCGAGCGGCGCTGCGCACTTCGTTGGCAGGCGTCTCGTCGATTGCGCTGGACAGGTTAAGCGCGGCGAGCGGGTCGGTGCCGGCGGTGACGCGGTCGGCGAGATCAGTGAGGCCGTAGACCAGGCCCAGAGCGCCCGGAGACGATACCCATGTGGCCGGGGCCGATTGGATCTTGCTGCTGGCCACGCGCACGCTCTCCGGGTGGGTCGCGGTGGTGGCGGGGCGCATAAAACCTGTGGGCGTCGCGCCCGCAGCGGAGACGAACACAATGAACGAGGCACCCTTTGCTTCTTCAAGCGAGGCGGACTGACGGGCGTCAATGCCCTTTTCCTTGAGGGCCTGTTGGAGACGGCGGATGGCCCATAGGGTGGGTGCGGCTGAGGCGACGGGGTCTGCTGGCGGCGCGACGATGTGGACTGGGGCTGCGGGGGCGAGCGCGGAGAGTCGCGGGGTAAGCGCCGCGACGGTCGTGGCGCTGAGCTTCAGGAAGTCTCTGCGTTGCAGTGCGGAACGCGAAGGCATGGTCTATCTCCTCATCGTTGGCTAGTCTGCGAATGTTTCTGTGGCAATGACGCGGTCGTAGGCGGGCAGGGTAAGGAAGTCGCGGAACCTGGGCGAGTCGATGAGGTCTCGCATCATAGTGGCGGCTTCTTCGTAGGAATTGTAGCGCTGTGCGTCGACGGCTATTTTGGCGCGGGCCAATTCTTCGTCGATGTAGGTGCCGCAGAGTTCCGCAGTGACGGCACGGCCGTCGTCGAGCTTGGCGTGGTGGTGGACCCACTGCCAAAGCTGGGCGCGGCTGATCTCGGCGGTGGCGGCATCTTCCATCAGGTTGAAGAGCGGGACGCAGCCGATGCCGCGCAGCCAGGCCTCCACGTAGCCGAGGCCGACGGCGATGTTTTGCTTTAGTCCGGCTTCGGTGATGGAACCGGTAGGGACTTGGAGCAGATCGGAGGCGGTGGCGTGGTAGTCGGGGAGCTGCTTGTCGATCTGGTTGGGCTGCGGCATCAGGCGGTTGAAGACTTCCATCGCGATGGGGACCAGGCCGGGGTGCGCGACCCAGGTGCCGTCGTGTCCGTCGGTCGCTTCGCGTTCCTTGTCGGCACGGACGCCCGCTGTTGCTTTTTCGTTGGCTTCGGGATCGTTTTTGATGGGGATCAGGGCGCTCATGCCGCCCATGGCGGTGACGTTGCGGCGGTGGCAGGTCTTGATGCAGAGCTTGGAATAGCTACGCATAAAGTGCGTGGTCATGGTGACCTGGGAGCGATCCGGCAGCACGATGGATTGGTCTCCAGCGAGTTTCTTGATGAACGAGAAGATATAGTCCCAGCGACCGCAGTTGAGGCCGGCGGAGTGGTCGCGAAGCTCGTATAGGATTTCGTCCATCTCGAAGCTGGCAAGGATGGTTTCGATGAGGACTGTTCCCTTGATGGAGCCGGCGGGTACGGCGAGCGCGGCTTCGGCGTGGACGAAGATGTCGTTCCAGAGGCGGGCTTCGAGGTGGCTCTCCATCTTGGGCAGATAGAAGTAGGGGCCGGAGCCGCGGGCCAGAAGCTCCTTGGCGTTGTGGAAGAAGTAGAGGCCGAAGTCAAAGATTGAGCCGCTCATCGGCTCGCCGTCGACGAGGAGGTGTTGCTCCTCAAGGTGCCAGCCGCGGGCGCGGACGAAGAGCACGGCTGGTTTGTCGATGAGCTGATAGCTCTTGCCGGTGCTGGGGTCGGAGAACGTGATTGTGCGGCGGACAGCGTCGCGCAGGTTGAACTGGCCGTCGAGAACGTTGTTCCAGGTGGGGGTGGTGGAGTCTTCGAAGTCGGCCATGAAGACCTTGGCGCCGGAGTTGAGTGCGTTGATCACCATCTTGCGATCGACGGGGCCGGTGATCTCCACGCGGCGGTCGAGGAGGTCGGGCGGCAGCGGTGCGACGGTCCAGTCGGCGTCGCGGATGGCTTGGGTCTCCGGAAGAAAGTCGGGGCGTTCGCCGGCGTCCAGGCGGCCCTGCCGCTCGACGCGCTTGTTCAGCAGCTCTTTACGCCGGGCATTGAAGGCGCGCTGGAGTTCGACGATGAAGCCGACAGCCTCCGGGGTGAGAATTTCCGCGTGTCGTGGTGCGATGGGTGCCCGAAACTCGACCCCGGAACCAAATTCGCTCATACTGATTTTCCTTTAGCGCAAAGATGCGAAAGATTGAAGAAATGGCGTTCTGCTGGTGCCTGACTGTCAGACCAATGTAGACCTTGTTTGCGTGGTGCGGCAACTGCGAGTTGATGGGCTGTGCGATGTGCGCTTACATTGGGAGTCACCATGGAGCGTAAGTCTTTGCCAAGGAAACCGACGGAACCCAAGATCACGCCAATCGTCAAGACCACGATCAGCGACGAGATTGTGGAGCAGATCATGGGACTGATCGAGCGCGGCGACCTGCAGCCCGGGCAGCGGCTTCCGTCGGAACGCGAGTTATGTGTTCGCTTCGGAACGGGGCGTTCGTCCCTGCGGGAGGCGTTGCGCTGCCTGTCGATTGTGGGTGTGCTGCATGCGCGCGTTGGCGAAGGAACATCCGTGGCGGTAGACAGCGGGAAGTTCCTCGGCAAGATTTTGCAGTGGCGGCTGATTACGGAGCAGCAGGACATCGAGAACCTGATGCAGGTAAGAATCGCGTTGGAGGGCCTGACGGCGGCGAGCATGGCTCTCCAGTGCACTCCCGAGGATTTAGGCGAACTGGACGAGTTGATCCGGAAAATGACGAAGGCGCAGGACGATCAGAAGAAGTTCACCCTGCTGGACCTGGAATTTCACGTAGCGATCGCGAAGGCATCCGGCAACTCTCTGGTGCTGGATCTAATTGCGATGATTCGCGGGCAATTGACTCGTGCACTGAACCGCGTCCTCATTCTGCCAAACGCCCGCCCGCTTTCGCTGCAGGAACATCTTCGCATTGTAAAGAAAATTCGGGAGCGTGACGCGGACGGTGCGCGCAAGGCGATGTTTGCCCACTTGACTGCGTCGTTGGAGCGGTATCGCAAGTCCGCGCCGGTGGATGTTGGGTTGAACATTGCTGCCTCGTCGAGGCTGAATAAGACGGGTGCGAAATCTGCGAAGCGACGCCTTGGATAAACATAACTGCGCAACTCATTTCTTGGAGATGTAGATGACTATGAATCGTCGGGACTTTATTGCGTATTCCGTGGCGCTGTCTGCCGCCGGCCCACTGGCGGCGCTGCCGGCAAATGCCGAAGACAGGACGAGCGAGGTGATGGATACTATCCTCGTCGTCGATACCGATCGCGTCACAACCCCGATTGACCAGCGAATTTACGGGCAGTTCCTGGAACACATCAACCACTCGGTCGAGGACGGGCTCTTCGCAGAGCAGATTCGCGGCGCGGGTTTTGAGGGCGATGACTACAAGACCTACTGGGAGCCGGTCGCAGAGCGCGGTCAGGTCGAGCTTGTGGACACCGCCTTTCGCAACGGCTCAAAGAGTGTGCGCCTGACCGTGAACGGCGGCCACTCCGGCTTGCGGCAGCGGCGCATCTTTGTGGAGGCAGGGGTGAAGTACGACGGTTCTCTGTGGGCCAAGCGAGAAGGAGGCGCACCCCAACTCAAGCTCGACCTCAAAACCTCGAAGGGTGAGCCGATTGCTTCGGCCACGCTTCCTCTCGCGGACGGTGGCTGGCAAGAGATTCCGTTCTCGTTCGCGAGTGCAGTCCGCGATACACAGGCTCTGATTGAGATTACCGCGACGGGGCATGGGGCTCTGCTGCTCGACTTCGTGTCGATGATGCGGGCAGACGTGCGCCGCGACGGGATGCTGCGTCCGGACCTGCTGCAGGCATTGCAGGGGCTTGGAGCCTCCTTCATTCGCTGGCCGGGAGGCTCGTTCGCGTCGACCTACAACTGGAAGGAGGGGATCGGGCCCTACTCGGCGCGCGGATACCACCCCAACACTTACTGGGGAGGTTATTCCGACTACTTTGGCTTTGGCACGGATGAGTTTCTGGGCCTTTGCCGCAAGCTGAATTCCGAGCCGTTGATCACGCTTCCCGCTCCCGGAACCGGCGCTGAGCAGTTGGAATACGCGATGGACTGGGTCCGCTATGTGAACGACCCTCCGGGTACGCCGATGGCAAAGCTCCGCGCGGCCAATGGGCATCCTGAGCCCTATGGCGTGAAGTACTTCCAGATCGATAACGAGCCGATGAACAACGGTTTCACGCCTGAGAAGTATGCGGAGATTGTGAATGTGTATGGGGCGAAGTTGCGATCCATCGATCCCAAGCTTCGCATCATCGCCTGCGGCCAGAAGCGATCGAACGACATGGACTGGAGCGAGAAGGTGATCGATCTCGCCGGCGACAACTTCGACATCCTCGGCTGCCATAACTACGAATACGAGCCCGATAACTTTGCGACCGGCATCAGGCGCATCGGTAACTACCTGTCGAAGCTGCGCGACTACATCAGGATTTCACAACACCCCAACATCGAAATCGGCGTGCTGGAGTGGAGCCTGCAGCACACCTACGATTGGCGAGCCGGACTGCATGCTGCGGGCAGCCTGATGATGTACGAAGAGCTCAGTCCGACGCTGACGATGACGTGTCCTGCGCTGCTGATGCGCAACACGACGGACGACCCCAAGTGGACGTCTGCGATTTATCACGATCACGTGTCGTGGTTTCCGGGTGGAAGCTATCCTGTCGAGAAGCTGTTTCGAGAGCACTTTGCCGAGCAATACCTTGCCTCGGCTGCGGGTGCAGTCCGCAATCCTGCAGACCGCAAGTTGCTGTTCGACAAAATTTCAACGGCGGTCCCCGAGGGCTGGCAGGATGGGTCCGTCGACGCGATTGCCACCGCGAGCAGCGATCTTCGGCGCATCGTCATCAAGGCCGTGAACTACAGCGGCCAGATGAATTCACTGCTGATTCGCCTTCAGGGCAAGCTATTGCCGGCGCAGGCTACCGTGGAAGTCCATACGATCACGGCAGGACTCAAAGACACAGCTTCGCTGGAGCATCCGAATGCAATCGCACCAAAGGTACGATCCGTGGGATTCGCCAAAGACATGACGGTCGATCTTGACCCGTATACGGTCGCCGTCGTTGTGATCCGGTCTACTTGATTAGGGAGCCAGTTGGACGGCCTGACGCATCGCCTCGAGCAAGCTGCGCTCATCGGCGACACCGGTTCCTGCGATGTCGAAGGCCGTCCCATGATCGACCGATGTTCGCACAACCGGAAGGCCGATGGTGATGTTTACGCCGGACTCCAGGCCGAGTACCTTGATCGGACCATGGCCCTGGTCGTGGTACATGGCGATGACCATGTCGTAGTCGCCACGCTGCGCGAGGTAGAAGAGGGTGTCTGCGGGGAGGGGGCCCACAACATTCCAGCCCTTGGCACGACAGGCTTCTACGGCTGGCACAATCTTCTGTTCTTCTTCCCCGTGGCCGAACAATCCATTTTCCCCGGCGTGCGGATTGATGCCGCAGACACCAATCTTCGGGGCCGGATTTCCTGCTTTGACGAGGACGGCATGAGCGCGGGCGATGGTGCGCTCCACCAAGTCGGGCTCAATGCGCTTGATCGCGTCGATGAGTCCGATGTGGGTTGTCACGTGGGTGACTTTAAGCTTCGCGGTACTCAGCATCATCGAGACCTCAGCGGTGCCGGTCAACGCTGCTAGTATCTCGGTGTGGCCGGGGAATCGATGGCCGCCAGCAAACAGCGCCTCCTTGTTGAGCGGTGCCGTGCAGATCGCGCCAACCTTGCCTTCCATCGCCAACTTCGCCGCCGCGGCGAGAAACTGGTAGGCCGCGTCACCGGCCCGCGCCGAGAGTTTACCCCAGGGTAGATCCTTCGGGATCAGAGGTATATCGAAGCAGTCGACGGTACCAAGGATGTATTGCGCACTGTTCAACTCGTCACGCTGCAGGCTGCGAATCTGGAGAGTAGAGCCGACGATTTTGCCGGCGGCGCGGAGTCGAGGAGCGTCGCCGATAACGAGCGGACGGCAGATGTCATAGAGCTCTGCGTAAGCGAGGCTCTTCATGATAATTTCGGGGCCAATGCCGGCGGCATCGCCCATGGTGATCGCTATGATCGGACGCTTCATCATTTAGGAGACCCTCGTCTGTGTCAGCCAATCTCTGCAATGTAACAGTGTGTTTGGTTGTCCAAAATCGCCCGCCTTGGTGATCACGGTCAGCGGTCGCGATTCATTCACGACGGTGGTGGAAATGGGCACCCCTGTCTCCAACTCGCTGTGCAGGCTCATCGTCTGGACGCCCCACCGGTCTAATACTTTCCGTGCGGTCTCTCCCCCGGAAGCGACCAGAGAGCCAACGCCGTCGCGCACGGCCAACGTCATTTCAGCGAGGGCATCGGTGAGCCGGGGTCGATCTTCGGCTTTGATATCGGCGTCAGAGCCACACGTCAGTAGGACATCCTCGCCCTGCTCTATCGAATCGCAGAGATCTTTGGCAACCACGTTCCAATGGGCGCCATCGGGACCGGCGAGCAGCACTTCGGTTGGGACGGTTATTCCATGCATCGACGCGCTGGACAGCAAAACGGCGGTCTGATGCCTCGTCTTGAGGTTGGCGCTGCCGATGACAAATAAGATCGAGCCTGTCGTTCCCAGTGGCCGTTGAAGTTCTACCTCGGCAGCCGGGGCAAGTCGAGCCGCGCTCACCAGATGCCGTGCCAGTCCAGCCGATCCAACCCACACAGCGCGGTCGCCCAGCTCAGCCGCAAGCGATGCAACAGCGCCGAGGTCGGCATCCGTCTCTGCGTCGCAGACCAGCACGTCATGCCGTGCGGCAAGCTCTTCGATCGCCATGCCGCGTTCTTCGCCCGGTTTGCGCACTGTTGCGAGATCAAGGTGGCCCACACGCAGACCCGATCCCTGCACCATCTCCGCGATCCGCGCCTCGCCTTGGATGTCTTCTCGCTTCCAGACATCATGCTCGTGCAATGGCAGTCCATGAACAAAGTGCATGCCGCCAACCGTGGTCCGACCGTTGGCAGGAAAGGCGGGAGCCATGATCGCAACGGCGTCAGGAACGATGCCGCGACGTGCTTCCAGCACCGCCGCCAGTTCCGCGCCCAGATGTCCGCGCAGCGTGGAGTCGATCTTCTTGAACAGCAGCGTGGACTTGGTGTTTGCATGCAGAAGCACGAGTTCGCGCATCCGGTCTGCGGCTGCTTCGGCTGTCAGCACGCGGGTATGAGCATCCACGGAAAGCACATCCACCGCATCGCCAGCGTCTGCAGCGCCCCCGAGCGAGACCATTGCGGTCAAACCGCCTCGAACGCAGGCGACACCGCAGTCGGAGGCGCCGGATAGATCATCGGCAAGAATGACCACACGAGGCATCGTCATTCGCCCGCCTTCGCCGCTCTTGAGCTTCCTATCGATCGATGCCAATAGGCCGTCAACAGAGGCACCAGGAGGCTCGTCACCACCACGCTCGACGCTACCAGTACAGTGGCGGCTCGGGCGGCTGCGAAATACTCCTTGTTGGCTGCTGCCACCAGCATCGGCACGGCTGCGGCGTTTCCCGCGGTTGTTGACGCCGCGATCCCCGCGGTTCCATTGCCGCCGATCAACTTGTCTACGGCGATCAGGACCACGGCGGAGACGCATAGGGTCGTCAATCCAAGTAGAAGGCCGAGCAGCCCTGCCGTCCACACCAGATGAAGGTCCAGCGTCGTGCCCAGCGCGAAGGCGAAAAATGGAATCAGGACCGGAACACCCTGGCCGAGGAATGCCCGTATCTCCGGATCGAGATTACCCAGCACCATGCCGACACACAAAGGCAAAATGGCACCGGCGAACGTCTGCCATGGAAAGGAAGACAGACCCGCGATACCGAGGGTCACCATGGTGAGAAAAGGTCCGGATTCCAGCGCCATGACGGCGTAGGATGCGGCCTCCTCAGCGCTTCCGTATCGGCGCATCAGGGCCATGTACAGGCCGCCGTTGGTGTCGTTAATGGCTGCTACGACAGCTAGCGTTGAAAGCCCCGCAAGCCAGCCGGTCGCGATGGGCTGGGTGCCAAGCACACGCCCAAGGATGACTCCCGCGAGGACGCCGAGCGTAATTTTGGCGGCCATCAACGCTCCACCGCGTTTGATGACACCCGGCAAAGACCGGAGGGAGATTGTGGCTCCCATGCAGACATAGAAGACAGCCAGCAACGGAAGCGCGCCGGAGAACAGCGCGCCGGTGAACGACCCGAAGAACGACCCGGCATGCGGGGCCAAAGTCGCCAGAAGCGCCCCGCAGGCGAGCGGCATCGTCATCATCCCACCCGGAACCTGCTCAATCGTGGCCTTGATCTTGATCGCATGCCCTCCTGGCGGAACTGCTCGCCGCCGTTTCACGCGCTGGATGGAGTACATCGCTACGATCTCACACTCGCGAGCGATGACAAAAGAAGACTGCGAGGTGCTGCAATCAAACGCGAGGGTCTGGTTTGAAGACGAACCGCGTGTAAGAACGCGCAAGGCGGTCCCATACAGGGTGCGACTGCGTTGGGGTGCATCGTTATCCTGCAAACAGCCTCAGCCGAGCGAAACCGTTTCATTTGGGATTTCGGCTAGACTATCTCTTGGTGAGAATGCCAGAAGTCATGGCCTCCGTCACTATCGTCAGATTGAGCAGGGGGCTACACGAAAACGTGATTATGTTGATTCGTTCCCAGAACGGGGTTGTCGTGCATCAACCCGGCTTTGTCAAAGCTGCACGGGAACTGCACGGTTGAGTGTCCAGCGTAGACTCCTGACGGCGTACGGGGCCTCAGTTCTCGGGCCCGTTGTGACGATTCTGGTGCAGCTCGTCAACGTGCCTGTCATGTTGCGCGTATGGGGTCCTCACCTTTATGGTGAATGGCTTCTGATAAGTACCATCCCTGCATATCTGTTGCTCTCTGATCTGGGTTTCGGAAACGTCGCCGGAAGCGATATGACGATGCGGGTCAACGCCGACGACCGCCCCGGCGCCATCGAGACCTTCCAAAGTACGGCAATTCTGGTGGTGGGTATTTCCTTCCTCCTCGGGATGTTTCTCTGCTTTGGTATATTTGCGCTACCGCTGCATGAGGCGCTTCACATCAGTTCCATGAGCCCGATGGAGATGAAGTATGCCCTGCTGGTCCTGTGTCTGAATTGTCTGGTGATCCTGCAATGGAGCGTCATCATCTCCGCCTACCGGTGTGCCGGGGAGTATGCGCGTGGGGTGCTGTTCGTCAATGTGATTCGGATCGTTGAGGGTGTCAGTTTTGTCGTCCTGCTTGTCGTCCGCGCAGGCCCGGTGCAGCTGGCTTTACTGATGCTTGGGATCAGCGTACTAGGCACGATCTGGCTGGTCATTGCACAGCGCAAACTTATTCCGTGGCTGCCTTATGGGATCGAACAGGTGACTTGGAGCCGCATTCGGGAGCTGGCTCGGCCTGCCTTCGCCTTCATGGCGTTTCCGGCCGGAAGCGCGCTGAGCCTGCAGGGCACAACGATCGTCATTGGCGTGCTGCTTGGTCCCGTGGCGGTCGCTGTTTTCAATCCGATGCGGACGCTGTCGCGGGCAGTGTTTCAGCTTACCGATGCGGTAAAGAGTTCGGTTTGGCCAGAGCTCTCCGCAGCCTACGGTCAGGGTAACTGGGTTCTTGCGCGCAGACTTCACCGCGCTTCGTGCCAGGTCTCCATGCTGCTTGCGCTGTTGGCGTCGCTTGCGCTTGGCTTGTCGGGTCCACAGCTCTTTGCGCTTTGGACTCGAGGCCGTGTCGTGATGGATGTCCCAACTTTCTATATCCTGCTCTGTGTCGTGCTGGCAAATTCCGGATGGAACGCCAGTTCCGCCGTACCGTTGGCCGCGAATCGGCATCAGCGCCTTGCGATGACATACCTGGCGTGCACTGCCGGATCACTCCTGCTCTGCTGGGTGCTAACGAAGAATTGTGGCCTCCGGGGGACCGCCACCGCGCTCCTGGTCTGCGACTGCATCATGAGCGTTTATGTGGTCCGCATGAGCAATCGCCTGGTGTCGGATCCATGGCCAGCCTTTGCCGCTTCAATGTTCGATATGACGGAACTTAATGCACTGAGGGCGAAGCTGATTCGGCGCTGGGTGTAGCCTCAGGGGACTCAGCGGCGCGCCGCGATCAACCGGAATAATTCGGAGTACTGATGAGCCACAACTGACGGTGCGAAGCGTTCATTGAACCGTCGGAAGCCCCTGGCCGCTAGCGCGAGTCGCCAGTCTTCATCTTCGATTGCGCGGAGCATCGCGGTAGAAATCGAAGCAGCGTCGCATGGGACGTTGACACCTGCTGAACCGTAGGCAAGAATCTCGCGCTGTACCTCCCAGTCTGGTCCCAGACAGAGCATACCCTGAGACATTGCTTCCAAAAAGATCATCCCATAGCTCTCGTGGTGCGCCACGTTTACCAGAATATGAGAACGGCGCATCAGGTCTATGACGCCGGCCTGCCCAAGGCCACGATGGACGGTAATTTGCTCGTCATCTGGAACCGCCAGGCGGCTTTTGTCGAAGTGACTGACGATTGTGAAGCTGGTGGACCTTCGGATGGCGTCAGGTAGCGATCGGTAAGCTTCCAAAGCTTCGGGAAGTCCTTTGCGTTCCGCCTGATTGCCTACGAATAACATGTTCACTGGTCGAGCTTTGACGTGCTTTTCAAGGATGGATTCTTGGGCGGAGACAAGATGCGGACCGAACAGGGGAACCGCATGAAATCGATCGGCAATATCTGGGAACGTCTGCCTGTGACGCTCCGCCTCCGCGTCTGAACAGACCTGTACGGCAGCTGCCTTGCGAAACAGAGGGCCTTTTATCGCGACTTCCTCTTCGAACCCAGCAGGGCTGGTTCGGAAGAAATGGGCATTCATGCGGGGATCGAGAATGGCGTTCATCCAGACGACGGGAATGTCGCCGCTATTAAGCGTGAGTCCACGGTGGGAGAAGACCACATCACACTGTGCACGGGCCAATTCTTCAGGGTCGAGCAGGTCAGTCTCGGCCGTAAGCGGGGATACGGGCATTCCGATACGACGACCGATCGTTGCTCGCACGGCTTTCAGGTTGGCCCGCAGCATGACGGTGCGTGACCGCTGCCGGACAAACTCCACCTCGGGCTCCCAATCCGCCACGCGAGGCATTTTTTTCTCCACGTAGCTCCAGTCGGAATTGCGCGTTCGGAGGTCGTAGGAGTATCCGTCCAGATAGATTCGAGTCTTCATCGAGGCTTACGAGTTCCGGGTGGAACGAACGAAAAGACCGTCTATCTGGAGCGTTCTGCCGGTGTCGGGATCGCGGAATCCTGGCTCGATTGACCATGGCTCGAAGCCCTGGTTGGCAAGCAGGGTCCATAGCTCCAAGGCAAGGATCTGCCCGGCATAGAGCGGTACAAACGACATTTCTGTCATGACCGCGCGTACCCCAGTCAGGAGTGACGCGGCCCCGTCTATGACCTGTTTTTCATATCCCTGAACGTCGATTTTCAAAAGCGCCCGATCCGTTGGCGAGAGCAGGTACAGATCGTCCAAACGGCGGATCGGCACGGTCTCGATGGCTATATATGCTGATTCCGGCGCGGCCTTGGAGTGCGATGGAAGCATGCCGAGAATTGAACTGCTGACTCCATTTCCGGAGATATTTATGTCGATCGACCCGTTGACCGCGCCGACCGCAGTTCGTTCGGCAATTTGCCAATTCGTGTGAAGCGTCGACTTTTGGCATAACTGCTCGTGTGCCCACTTTTGCGGTTCAAACGATACGATCCGGCCGACGTATCCCGAGGAAAGAAGCTCTTCGACAAACTGCCCGGTATTAGCGCCGACATCGAGTACGAGGTCAATCTGCTGGTCAAGGAGCAGTCCGGCAAGGCTCCGTTCTGCTGCGTAGGCGCGAGGCAGACCCTGGATTTCGTAGTCGAATTTGCGGGCGAGCTTCTTGATGAGGTCCTTAGGCACTGAATCTCCGGATTGCGGGGGACGATGGTAAATCTGTAGTGCGGGTTGAATTTACGGTTAGAGGGCTCGGTGGGACATCGGATTCTTCGGCTGAGATCTCGGGAACGAGCAACTCCCAAAGGCTCAGCCAATCTCTGGCAAAGGGTTGCGGAATGGGGTTTGCACAAACTGAGCGCCACTGGAGCGTACCCTTGATCGCCTGCGCCATCAGGTCCGCCAGCTGACTTGGATCGTCGATATTGAAGAATTCAACCGCTCCATAGGTCCCTATTGTCTCGTGGGCATACGGAAGGTCGGCAGCAAGGATAGGCTTTCCAGTCGCTTTGAACTCCGTGAGCGGCAGACCCCAGGTTTCAAGCTTTGAGGGGAAGAGAAGGCAAGACGACTCGCCATAAGACTCATACACCTGGGGCTGGGATAGTGAGCCCAGCCATTGGACTGATCGGAGAGTGCTATAACGACGGACTAAGTCGGCTCCGCATCGATTGCTTTCGGCATCGACCGTGAGGAGGACTTCAAAGTCGCGTAATCCTCTGTCCTCCAGCAGCTTTACTGCCGACAAGATTAATTCGTGATTCTTGAAGGTTCGAGGGAAAGCGGGGTAGAAAAATCGATAGGGATTTGTCTGCGAATGATTTAGCTCGGGCAGCTTCGGTTCCATCAACGTCGGGTGGGCCACCACCACGTTTCGAACGCCGTACCGCTCTTCGAATTCCTTCCGAATCCATTCTTGTTGGACAAGCACCGCCGCATTACGGTGGAGGAAGATGCCATACAGAAATCTGTAAAAAAGAGTGAACATCCCAAACTTAGGGTCAAGCAGCGTCTCTCGGATGCTGAACTGGTAGAACGGTGACGGGTTGTGGCAATAGACGAATTGCTGCCTGCACTCGACGCGCGGCGTGATGTCGTGCATCGCAATCCACAGATCGGGTCGGATTGAACGGCTAATCTCGAGGCTTTGGAAATATTCAAATTGCAGTCGCTTGAGCCAGGACCCTTTGACGTTTGGAAATTCCAGGTAGGTCACGCCAACGACGCCTAACGCAGCTTTTCGTTGAACGAGCGCGATCACTTCATAGCGATCACCGCAGCTCATCACCAGGGAGCTTAATGCCTCGCGGAAGATCGCAAGCGGCCCCAGGTCGACCAGATTGACTCCGGATATAACGATCCTGGGCTTCACGCGACCTCCCAGTTTGCGGACTCAACGTTGTACCGCTTGATGATACGAGCGGGACTTCCTACGGCGATGCAGTAGGGTGGGACGTCGTGCGTCACCGTAGTCAGCGATCCAATGATTGAGCCCTTGCCGATCCGAACTCCGGGCAGCACGGCTACCGATTCACCCAGCCATACATCATCTTCAATGACGATCGGGGCGGAACTGAGAGGGCGATCGTACGGAGGCACGTGAGGGTCCGACTGCGCACTGCCGCCGCTGTAGCTCCCGTGGTTGTGATCGCTGATGAACACCTTGCTCGCGATCAGGACACGATCTCCAATTGTGATGGACTGGGTTGCGCCGATGTGCACGTAGTCGTTTACACGCACATCTTTGCCGATGCGAATGAGATAGCCCTGGGTGTCAAGGTTGCCGAACGCTTCTATCCTCAATCCGCGTCCCGCACTGAACGACTGTCCAAAGTCGATCCATTTACGACCTCTGACAAAAACCGGAAAACGAATGAGCCGGGTGCCCGCAAAGAAAACACGTGTGCGGATAACGTCCAGCGCAAGAGAGATCGAACCTAAGAAACCGTAGCTATCGAAAACACTCATGCGCGCACACCGCCACCAATGACATGGAGTTGCTGCCTTGCGCCAAGCGCCCAACCAGGCTTGCGAACTCGTTCTCTTGCGGAATTGAGAATCTGCGCCTTTCGAACGATGACCTGATTCAGAATGTAAAACCCAATGAAGAAATACTGTTCGTTACTAAAATACTGCCCTCCTCGCAAGAGCTTCAGGAAGAAGTAGAGCCAGATAGCTTTCGACATCACGTCGCTCTCGGTATCGGTCCTGGGGCGGTATCTCCAGATAAACCAAATTACGAGCGCACCACCGAGGAATCCCATGTCTGACAAAACCCGGGTGCCGAGTGAGTTTGCATCCTCCGCGTTCAGTCCCTCGGCTTTTGTCCCCGAAAAATCGTCAAACCCCTGCACGTCGCCGATGTACTTTTCGTAGGATTTACCGTGCGAGCCGAGGCCATTGCCCAGCCATGGATGTTCCTGAAGGACTTGTTGCGCCACGAAAACATTGGAGAAAAGCGCCCATGTACTGAGGTTTGTGTGGGTCAGGTCGAGTTCCTGAACGACGCGCAGGCTGTCGTTGATTCTGAGAGTGACGTCGCTGAACAACGTATAGAACGCCGAACCAAAGACGAACAACAGCACCGGTAGCAGAAACTTGGCGCGGCGGTAGCGCATTAGGAAGATAGAGAGGCCAAGCAACACCGCGAGGAATCCGTTAGAGGATCCGGCAAGGATAAAGGCGACCAGCAGGACAACCACCCTGCGACCGTGGACGCCATGTCGCTGCCACCGGTCGGCATAGTAATAGAGCGCGGGAATGCAGGTGATGGCGAACATGGAAGGCTCGGTAAGGATGCTGCGCAGCCTGTAGTCGCCGAAAAAGATCAGACGTATGGGGAAGAGAATCAAGCCTAGTACAGCCACCCAATATGCCATGCGGGCATATAGTCGGAATGCCTGTTCCAGGTTGAAGTCGATCGTGCGAAAGAAGCAGCAGAAGTAAAACGCGCTCATGCTGATCCCAAGAAATTCCTTAGCCAGCCGCGGTATGGAGTCGGTCCCCTGAATCAGTCCAACTGTGCCCGAGATGATGAGAAAACTGATGAAGACCAGGAGGCCGAGTGGAATCCAAAGGCGCTTCAATAGAAACATCAGGAAGAGATTTAGCAACATCAACAGGTAGAATCCCTGGATCATGATGCCGCCAATGAAGAGATAGACCGCCGTGCCGAAGAGTGCGGCGGTGGTTGAGTAGAGGATGAAATTGCGGACGAGGATACTCGAAAGCTTCATCGCGTCCACCTCGCCAACATGCGCCGCACCCACAGTTTTCCCTGGGCGATCCGAAATTCGAGGTCGGCAATCGTAGAATTTCTTCCGCCGGTCAGCACTTTCGCGCGACGCGCTTCCACGAGCGCGGCGAAAGAATCGCTTGTTCCGCCTGCCTGCATCTCTACCGTGACCGTCGCCAGAAAGGCAGTCCGAAGCTGACCTTGCGGACGAAGCAGAAGCTCATAGTCTCCAACGATTCGGTAGGAGAGATCGTAGGTTCCGTATTTTTTGAAGAGCGATGCGTTATGCATGCTGCCTACATGCGCCGTGGTCATCAAGGTTCGAAAGCGTGGCCACGCCCAGGTCTCTCCGATGAGACTGGAGGAGCCTGACGGTTGAACCCACCGAACCAGCGAAGAGATGTACTCGACAGGCTGCTGCCGGGCGATCAACATATACGCACTGATAGCCCCGGGCAGATAGAAATCATCGGCACCGATGAACGCAATCCACTCTCCGGAAGCAAGAGCGAGCGCCTTATTCCACGCGTCGTAGATTCCCGAGTCGCGCTCGCTTCGCCAGACTATGCGGTCGCCATAGCTTTGAAGAATGTCTATCGTTCCGTCGCTGGATCCTCCATCCATCACGATGTACTCGAAGTCCGGATAGTCCTGGGTCAGAACGCTCTCGATGCACCTGGAGAGCGTGGCTGCGCCATTGAACACGGCAGTGATTACAGTCACCTTCCCTGCAATTCCTGCACTCTTGTTCACCTCCTGGACTAGCAGCCGATCGATCATCCTACCTCCGCTTTTTATTCGGCGACTTGTTCATGTTGGATCGGACCGCCCGCTCGGTTGCTGCTCAGGCTTATGAGTTGACTTTAGATGACACGCAGGAGGCCGAAGCGAATAAGGATCTAGCCGACTGAAGGTGCTCACGTCCCAATACCCACATCGCCCCGAAAAGCAAGCCAACCAGGAACCCGCCAAGAATGAGTAGTGTTCGGGGCGGCCACGACTTCTGGTCGGGGTACGAAGCTGGATCCAGTACCTGCAAAAGCGGCGCCTCACGAGCCTCGTCCATGCGTGCTGCCTCGTCCTGCCGTGCCAGCATCTCGAAGAGCGCTTCGTGGTACTTCAAGTCACGTTCCTTTCGTACATAAACCAGCTGCAGCGCCGGCACCTTTGAGGTCGGAATGTTGCCGACGTCGTTGCTATCCTTGCCGTTATGCAGGCGATCAAGCTGGCCTTGCAAGTCAGAAATTTCGCTGCGGAGTCGAATGACTACCGGATTGACTTCGGTTGATGACTGGCGAAGTGCGGCAAGTTGAACCTGGCGAACGGCGATCTGCGCCCTCGTCCTTGCAATCGTTTCCATCTCGAGCGAAGTTTGACCTGCCGGCAGAATAAGTCCGGATTGCTCCTGAACCTTCTTGAGTTCCACCTCAGCATCGCCGAGTTCATCCTTTTCCTTGAGCAACTGCTGGTCGAAGAAAACCCTCCGCTGCCCGGACTCGGTAAGCGCTAAACGTCCGTTTGTCTCATACAACTCGTCCAGATACGCCTGGGCCAGATCGTGTGCACGCTGCGGGCTCCGATCCGTGACGGTCAGGGTGACGATGGAGTCCTTCGCCCCAATGGCGACAGTCGTGTTCGCGGTAAGGCGCTTGATGGCGTCGCTCTCGTGCATCACATGGTAGACCCTGGTCAGGTCGAATTTCTTGACGAGCGCACTAGAGAGGGAGCGGCTCCTTAGTATCCCCGCGTACAGATCCCCCGAGCTCTTCACCCCGCCCAGAAGCGAACCGGCACCCAGCGCGGATAGCTGCCCGGCGATGGCCGCCGCCCCCGAGTTGCTGCTGGAACTGGGTGGAATGAACGCGGCGACCGACGCATACTGAACAGGAATCAGGAACGCAGTTGCGGTCGCCAGGACCGTTAAAGCAAGGGCAATGCCAAATACTGTAGGCGTGTTTCGCTTGAGAGTTGCGAAGACCTCGACCAGATCGACACCGCGCGATTCGTCCGCAAATGTCGCTGGTTCAGTGTTTCCGGGTTCCGGATGCTGTGTCCCTTGTTCTGGATGCGGAGACCCCCCACTCATGTGACCTTCGAATGCCATTCATTCCTCGCCGATCCCAATCATCCGGATACGCCGGGCGCACTTGGAATTCAGAGCTTTCTTGATCTCTATCTCTCTAGTTCTATTACAGTTCTGTCGGTTCCCAATATTGCGGAAGTTCTGGAACCGGGTCGAGCGATTGGTTCTGTACGATTGTAATAGTGTTGCGTACCGGTCAACAGACCAAATCGGGCACTCTGCTGTCACGTTGCCCCGCTGTAACTCGGTACGCTATGCTTTGTTGAAACTACCGTAAAGCTGGACCGAGCGCTTCACGTCCGCGTTTGATACGGGCCGTTTGCTGTTTGCTGTTCCGGATTCAATCGCAGAGATCCAGACCGATTCTGGTACGAGGCTGAACATGTCGCAAAAGCAGTACTTAAAGTTTCACGCAGCTCTGTTGGGTCTGATCGCTCTGTGTACCCCTGTTTCCGCAAGTGCAACCGTCCTCCTATGGCAAGGATTTCCCAGCCCGTCACAGCAACAGTCGCCTTCTCAACAGCAGTCTCAGCCCAATCCCAGCCAAAGTTCTCCGCATCCAAGCCTCGACCTGGAGGAGGTGGCGCAGCCGCAGAACCTATACCCGACGAATCTGGCGTCGCCTCAATCCGCTTACCCAGGTCAAAATCAACAGACGACGCAGCGAAACGGTCGGACGGTGAATCCCAATCAACCGGAACCTCCGTTGGAACTGAATGACTTCCAGAGGCTTGTCGCGTCTTCAGTCGGCAAGGTGCTTCCGATATACGGGTTGAATCTTTTCAACAACGCGCCCTCAACATTCGCCCCGGTGAACTCTATCCCGGTCACGCTGAATTACGTGATTGGTCCGGGAGACGAATTGTTGATCCGCATTTGGGGTCAGATTCTGCTCGACGGACATTTCACCGTGGATCGTTCCGGTTCCATCTACATCCCGCAGGTTGGGCCGGTGGCGGTTGCCGGAATCCCGTTTGACAAGATCACGGATTACGTGCGCTCCCAGATCGCGCGGAACTTCAAGAATTTCGATGTCAACGTCAACATAGGCCAGCTCAGGTCCATCGACATATTCGTTGTCGGAGAAGCGAAGCGCCCCGGCAGCTATACGGTGAGTTCCCTCAGCACGCTGGTCAACGCCATGTTTTCGAGTGGTGGCCCCACGCCTGCCGGCAGCTTGAGAAATATCCAGTTGAAACGTGGGCAACAAGTGATTAGTACCTTCGACTTTTACGATCTGCTGGTCAAAGGAGACAAGTCGAAGGATGTGCAGCTGCTGTCGGGTGATGTCATATACATCCCTCCCGCAGGGCCGATGGTCGCGATGGCAGGCAGCATTCCTAAGCCGGCAATCTATGAGTTGAAAGATGAAACCACGGTCCAGGATGTGCTGAAAGTGGCAGGCGGTCTCGCAACTCTGGCGCGCCATCGCGATGTGCATCTGGAAAGGGTCCGTCAATCGGATGACACCCGGTCGGTCACCGACATCAATCTTGATACTACGGGACTGTCCACTGCACTGTCGGACGGCGACATCCTTGAGATCAGCCCGGTTGTGGACCGTTTCAGCAAAGCAGTCACCCTCCGCGGGAACGTTGCTGACCCTAGACGATTCGCGTGGACTCCCGGAATGCACGTCCGCGACCTGATTCCCGACAAGCAGGCCCTTCTTACCCGGGATTATTGGGAGCAGCGCAATCGCCTGGGCCTTCCGATTTTGGACTCGACCCCGGATGTCCGCCGTTATGCCCCCGATGCTCCAATAGCGCAGCTAAACGGAGCGGGCGTATCGCCATCAATGTCAGCCTCATCGTTATCTCTTCCGAATGCACGCGACAGTGACCGCAACGTATACGGAGACGGTGGTACGAACGGCCGATCGGCCGAAGACTCGAATGAGTCCTCGCGTAGCGGCCTGGTGACTTCCCGGTCGAATGCGTCAACGCAGGAGAGAGCTGCACCACCTTCAACGCCGAGCAAAATGTCGGCAAATAGCTCAGCCGCGACTGCAGGCAGTAGCGGTTCGGTCGGCAGCGCGCTCGTGGGAGGGGAGAACCGCTTTCCGATCAAGAACAACGTCGTGTTGAACGCCCCCGAGGTTGATTGGGCCTACGCGGTCATTCAGCGGCTCGATAAGGACGACCTCAGCTCTCAACTCATCCCCTTCAATCTCGGCAAGGCCGTGCTGGATGGAGATCCGGGGCAGAATTTGGAACTCGAAGCAGGCGATGTGGTCACCGTCTTCTCGAAGGCTGACATTCGAGTCCCGCAGGGGCAACAGACGAAGTTCGTTCGACTTGAGGGCGAAGTGGTTGGCTCTGGCATCTATCGTGTGAATCCCGGTGAAAACCTGAGGCAATTGGTAGCTCGAGCAGGGGGCCTGGCTGGCAATGCCTACCTCTACGGATCGGAGTTCACTCGTGAGTCTGCTCGGGCAATCCAGCAGCAACGCTTGACCGAATATGCCAACGAGTTGGACCAGCGAATCAAATTTGCTGAGGCAAACGCGGCGAACACCGCGCTGAACCCTCAGGATCAGATTGCCGACATCGCAGCGCTGCAGAGGGTCAGGTCAGTTGCGGCCGACCTGCGCGAGGCCCGCGCAACAGGTCGGATCGTCCTCTACATTCGCCCGGAAAGTTCCTCTCTGAACGACATCCCCGAACTGCCCCTCGAGGATGGAGATACCTTCATCGTTCCCCAGGTCCCGTTGAGCGTAGGTGTGTACGGGTCGGTTTACACGCAAAACCTGTTCCTCTACGATTCACACAAACGGGCCGATGATTACATCCACCTTGCTGGCGGAGGCACTCGGACTGCGGATATCGGGCGGAGTTACATCGTTCGCGCAGATGGTTCGGTGAAGAGCCGCCAGTTTTCACCGGTTCTTTACACACGAAATTTTTCGGATACTCACCTGTACCCGGGTGATTCAGTGGTCGTGCCCGAGCAGGTGGATAAGCGACCGATACTTCGTAATCTCGTCGACATCGCGACGATCGTAGGTCAGTTCGGCCTTGGCATCGCGGCGATCAACGTCCTGAAGTAGCCCATGTATGGATGACCTCCCGAGCAGATGCGATGCGAAGGAGCGAATTCCAAGGTATTGGAGCACCCCAGCCTCCATCGGCCATCCCATTTCCTTTTTTTGGGGCAGCATTGACGTTCATGTCGTGAGGCAATTCAAAACAGGTGCCTAGGTCTCTATGCTGGAAAATGAGTTGTAGTGGAGGGAGACGGAATTCTGTTGGGAGCCATGTTCTGTCTTCTCCGCTCTTCCAGCCAGAATCCGGGCTGCGCGGACAAAGCCTCTTTGACGCCACGCGGCAAGTAGCCCTCGTTTCGTCCGAGTTTATAGGCCCACCATTTGCTTGCGTTTCGTGCGGTTGCCGACAGCAGAAGTGATGGCCGCGTTCTTAGGAGATAACGAGCCTCCGACACCACGAACGATTTTCCTTCACCGCCGACCGTGCCGAACTCGTCCAGAATCCAGCCTTCGCGCGAATGATGCACGCCAATATCGAAGTATCTCGAAAACTCCTGCGCAAATGTAAAGTCGTGTGAGTGAACCACCGTCGCATTGGCTTGGTAAGCAAGCTTCCATCCGGCGATCAGCATCCGCGCCGCGACGGTAACCTCTTCGGAAACGATGGAATGTCTCGGAAATCCGCCGACGTCATCGAGCGCTGTTCGACGATATGCCGCGAAGCTGTTCGAAAAGTAGGCAGCTCGGAAACCCAGCACTTTCCGGTCCTCGAAGCTGCGCACAGCCGGGATCGGGGAGTAATTGAATAGCCGCGCATGCCGTTCGATAGGCCCCGCCTCGGCACGCGGTAGTTGTCGACCGTAGCACCCGCCTATTTCCGGATTCCGGAATACCTCGAGCATGTTCTGGAGCGATCTTTCGCCGCATAGCAACGCGTCCTGGGTGAGGTATACGAGGATTTCCGCGTCCTCCATCAGTCCCGCTGCGTATTGGCGGGTAGCACCGTGTCGAAACGATTCTTTTGGAATGGTCTCCAGACGGTAACCTGCCCGCTGAGCTAAGGACGGGGTGTCATCGGCCGATGAAGAGTCGATGATCAGCACTTGGTCCGGTGCGATGCGCTGCTCACGCAGCATCTTCTCAATTCCAGACCAATGACGGCTTGCGTTCCAAGTTGGGATGATGATCGCCGTGCGATTCAACAACGACCGTTTTGGCGAAGTCCTTTGTTTTGTACGTACTTGAGCTGAAATCATTACGCAAACGCTTTCTCGGTGTTTTGCTGCCTGGCTTCGGTTGATGGGTGGACTCAGTCATACTAACACCTCAACTCCGCGCAAGTTGCTGCTCTCGCGAGGCCGATTTGTTTTGGCACCACCCGGTCTAAAATGGGAATTATCGCAATGCATGTGCAAACGATTCATTGCGGATGAGTTTGTACAGGCGCCTTCTGAAACGCTCAAGCTGAATGCGGTACCAGTGACGCTGGATTGCCCAAGAAGCGTCAGCAGTCTCATGTCTTACCGTCCCTGGCGCGATGGAAACTTGGCCGTTGGGTAGAAGCGAAACTCAATGCTGCCGGTGAAATTAGAGCGAGACGTCTGCTGAAGCAAAGGGAACTTCCATCTTTCGTACTGGCCCATCGCATTCAGTTCAATCTCTGGCCGCACTCTCCAAGTGGCGTTGACTCCATAGTCGCTGTTGCTGCCGCCTTCAAAGAAGGCGACATCCGAAACCATTTTGCGATAAAAGAGATTGACTTTTTTCTGCGGAGTAAACCAAAACGTGGTCGAAGCTTGCCCGCCGATCCCCTGCCTGCCAACCCAACTGCCCATGATCTGCCCGTAATTGGTATAGCCCTGCGGGTAATGCGTGTTGGCATAGAAGTAGCCAGTGCGGTACCCCTTGGGGAGGTCGGTGTAAACGGCTTCAAACCGTGCGTCGAACTTGTGCAACATCGGCAGTTCCGAGATGTATATACCGGGGTCCCAGGCGTATCTGGCAACAAATTTACCTTCAATCGGATCGTCCCATGCCATTCCTTCGGCATAGACCTGGATCGCTCGCCGGTACCACGGGATGTGATAGTGGAGGTTAAACTCTGTAACCCGCTTTCCTGGGTCGACGTCCTGGCCGTTGCCTAAAGGCGAAAACGAATGCCAGAAAGTTCCAAAAGTCAACGGGCGGCCATAGCCCGCAAAGATAGTTGTGTGAGCAAAGCCTAATTCCAGATTTTGTGTGGGCTTGAAGGTAAGGTGTACCCCCCACAAGGAGGGCGGAGGCGTAATCGCCGCATTCTGTGTACCGTATAGGGTGAAGTTTGGACCTAGTTCGAGGAAGTGAACACCGCCTTGACGTCCTATGAACACGTCAAAACGAAGGGGACCCGCGACGCGGAGGGGACCCGGGAGATAAAACGGCTTCACGCTGTCGAGCCGGAGCATCGGAACACTTGCAGCATTCGTTGACCAGATGAGAGAAGTCGTTCGGCCGGGACCCCACCAGAGAGTTTGCTGTCCAAAGCTCAGTTGCCAGTTGTGAAGATTGAGCGTGACGTAGGCTTCGATGGGGCGCACGCGACTGGTGTGGCCATACCGCAGATTCCAGCCGAATGGGAGCAAATCGGAGTCGACCAGCGCTTGCTGTGCCACTGGACTGTAGATCGACGTCGAAAGCGCTGCGGCATATTGATATTCACCCCGGAAGTAGAACGCTAACGGACCAGCCTCGGCCCTGGCAGCGAGGCCGCTGATTACGTTTGCGCCCTGTCCGTACGGCCGCCCGAAATCGTCCACCACCGTTTGTGAGAAGTGGAACCCGTCCCGGAGCGGTATCCCGCCAATGCCAGTGAAGCGTGTATATACGTTTTCAACCTGAACTGCGTAATTCCTGTCGCCGCCCGCAACTCGCGTCTCTTGGGTAAATTCCTTATCCAGCGACGCTAATAGCGCAGCGCTCTCCTCGTCCATATCGAGATAACTCTGGTGGCCTTCGGCAACTAATCGCGCGCACTCGTTGCGAGTCCACGGCCTGACCATTGCCGTGCTGTCTGGTATGTAGCCCAAGGCAGCGAGACGATCGAAGGCAGGATATATCCAGCTGTCGAGAGCAATGTAACTGGACGCTTTGTACCTAGTCCGCGAGTCAGTTTCGGGATCAGAGTCGCTGCCAGGGGAGGTGGAATACATGTTGGTGAGCGGACTGCCGGACGTCGCGTCTGAATTCTTGACGGCGACAGATTGTCTTGCAGGAGACTCTGGGGTAGATCCCGGAGATAGCACCTGCCCCGAACTAGAGCAGGCACCGACGCTCGCCATCAAGACAAGGCCAAAGAAGGGTTTCGTGACCTTCCTTGAGGACCAGCACCGAAAGAAGCCGGTGCGATCAGAGACACAGGGTCGATTCCGCAAATGAAAAATATCATTCAACTTTCCAGAACGTGTGTTGGCGGCTAAAGGGCCGTCGCATGTTGCGGTGATCCAATAAGGAGCCTCTCGATGTTCTCTGATCTCGGCTGGCAAGTTGGTAAGGTCTCTGCGTCTGGAGTGGGAATGCTTCTGGCTGAAGTCTATACTCACCACTCGAGGGTACTGAATCCAAAGAAGCTGAAGGTGCGATGCCCCAAGTCGCAGGGCTTGCGGGCACGATGGCCGAGGGGTTCCGCGTTCGCTCATTCACGTACGACTCTTAGTCGCGTCTCATCACGGCCACAGACTCTGCATGAAATTCCGCAACTGACTTAACCACCAGTTGCGCACCCCCATAGACATCGCATCCACCCCGAGTGACAAGCTGGATTCCCGCCCGGGGGTAAGAATCTCCATTCCACATAAGACTTCCACATTGACCCGTTGACCACGATGCAACTGCACGGATTATTGGTCAGTTGATCGAATTCGGGATACACCCTTCGCATGCGAGGTATCCGCTTCGCCTTCTAAAACAGGACTTACCGAGAACTCCACTGCCCGTTAGTTTCGCGGCGTTCGAGCACGTCAGCAAAGAGCCCCACGCTTCTCGACAACGAAAAGAGCGCTGCTTTGGTTCGTAATAACGAAGGGGAGAATCGAGACAGCAAAATCCGCATGAGGTTTTAATTTCCCCGAAGAACCCGCTCAATCATTTGTAAAGTGATTCAAAAGGATGGTGGCCAGAGACGGGATCGAACCGCCGACGCCGGCCTTTTCAGGGCCGCGCTCTACCACTGAGCTATCTGGCCTTGGCGAATCGCTTGGGCCGCATTACGCTGCCGAAGCACCCAGGCTGCCAAGATCGGCCCAGGCACACAAACGTCTGTCTCGATGCCTGACTGGATTGAAAACCCGCAAGGGAAATCGTTCAGGTGAAGAGAACTTCCAGCGGCGACTCGCGGAACCCACAGGCTCACACGCAACCAACCGCTCAAACGCAAACTCAGTATAACAATCCATGCGCCCAACGCCAAACTCCATGCCGAAATCCCACGGATTGCAGACTAAGATGGCAACATGCTGAAACAGATAGCCGTCGCCCTCGCGCTCAGCCTGCCGGCATCGTTGCACGCCCAAGCTGCAGCTCCCGCCGCCGAAGCCCGCGCCAACGCCGCCTTCGAGGCTGCCCGCCGCGCCGGTCCGCTTGCCCTCCACGCGTTCCTTGAAAAGATGCCCAAAGGCGCCGACCTCCACATGCATTTGTCCGGAGCGATCTACGCCGAGACCTTCCTCAAAGATGCCGTCGACGACGGCCTTTGCATTGACCCGGTGAAGAAGTCCTTCGCCAAGCCTACTGATGCCGGCTGTCCGAGCGGTGCCGTCCCCGCAGCCAACGCGTTCAAGGATCAAACACTCTACGACGCCCTGGTCGACTCCTTCTCCATGCGCGCCTTCGTCCCGACTCCCGGCGTCAACGGCCACGACCAGTTCTTCGCCACCTTTGCGCGGTTTGGCGGCCTGAAGGACCACTCCGGCGAATGGCTGGACGAGGTCGCAACACGCGCTGCCGCCCAGAACGAGCAGTATCTGGAAGTAATGATGACCCCGCCCTTCGGCCACGCCGCAGGCCTCGCCTACCAGATCGGCTGGGCGCCTTCTCCCACACTCTCGACGCTGGGCGACACCTCGGGGCCCGGCATCCCGAACCCAACTTCGGCCGAGCTCGCGGCCTTGCGGGACAAGCTCCTCGCCGCCGGCTTGCGTGATGAGATCGCGACTGACCGCGCGGAACTCGACGGCGCTCTCGAAAAACGCAACCAGATCGAGCATTGCGGGCAGCCCAACGCCGCGCCCGCCTGCTCCGTTCAGATCCGAATCATCTACCAGGTCCTCCGCGCCTTTCCGCCGCAACAGGTCTTCGCGCAGACCCTGCTCGGCTTCGAGGTAGCGTCCGCCGATCCCAACGTCGTCGGCATCAACTTCGTGCAGCCCGAAGACGCTTACAACGCGATGGCCGAGTATCACCGCCAGATGCTGATGCTCGACTACCTCCACTCTGTTTACCCGCAGGTCCACCTCTCGCTCCACGCCGGCGAAGTCGCCCCCGGCCTGGTGGCACCCGCCGGACTGCGCTTCCACATTCGCGAGGCTGTCGACCTCGGCCACGCTGAGCGCATCGGCCACGGCGTCGACATCATGCAGGAGACTGATTCCAGCCTGCTCCTCAAGGAGCTCGTCGACCGCCACGTCATGGTCGAGATCAACCTCACCTCCAACGACGTCATCCTCGGCATCAGCCCTCCCAATCACCCGCTACCGAACTACCGCGCCGCGCATGTCCCCGTCTCGCTTTCGACTGATGACGAGGGCGTGTCGCGCATCGACCTAACGCACGAGTACACCCGCGCCGCTCTCGAATACAAACTCTCATACAAAGAGTTGAAAGACATGGCGCGCACGGGCATTGCCCATACCTTTCTTCCGGGACCTGGACTATGGGCCAAGCCCGATACCTTCACTTCGCCAGTCGCCGTCTGCGCCAACCAGCCACTAGGTGCAGACACCCCGAAAGCCGCCTGCCTCGCCTTCCTCAAGCAAAGCCCGCACGCGACTCAGCAGTGGGAGCTCGAACACCGCTTCCGCACCTTTGAACAGTCATTGCCTCAGCTCACAGGTGACAGATCACGCCTTTGACCACGGACCCGCGCTAAACTCAACACGAGCCTAAACATGAAAAATGTCCTGCAGATAATCGGTCAGCTGATCCTCTTCGTAGTCTTCTATCTTGTCTTTCTCGGCGGTAGTTTGCTTGATCCGCTTAAACTGAAGTGGTTCATCACCCACCCAACGCCGGAGTCGACGCGCTACTTTGTTCCCGATGGCCTCATCCTCATGACGCTTCTTTACCTCATCATCCTCGCGATCGAAGCAGCGATGAAGCGGATACGCACCGTGGGTTTGTGGACCTCACTCGCTTTCGTGGTCGCTCTGCTTCTCGGGCTTTGGTCGAAGATTGGCTTTGCGACGCATGACCGCTTCTAAACATTGATCGACGCGATTTCCGATGGACCGAACGTAACACCAAGCTAACCCCATGCCCGACCCCCTAAACTCCGCCGTCTTCCTCACTCTCCTCGCCGACGCCCAGCGCCAGCTCGACCGCGGCTACGCGCACCTTCCCGAGAATCCCTCCACCCCCCTCGGCCCCGAAGCCGCCGCCGTCCTCGCCGAGGCTGCCACCCGCCTCCACGACAACTACCCCTACGCCCACCCTCTCTACGCCGGGCAGATGCTGAAGCCACCGCATCCCGTAGCCCGCGCGGCTTACGCCCTGGCGATGGCCGTCAACCCCAACAATCACGCGCTCGACGGTGGCCGCGCCAGCTCCGCCATGGAGCTCGAAGCCGTAGCTGAAATCGCCGCCATGTTCGGCTTTCCGCAGCAGCACCTCGGCCACCTCACCAGCAGCGGCACGATCGCCAACCTCGAAGCCCTCTGGATCGCCGGACAAATCAAGCCCGGCGAGGCAGTCGCCGCATCGTCGCAGGCCCACTATACCCACACCCGCATCAGCGGAGTCCTCGGCATCCCCTTCGTCGCCATCCCGGTCGACGACACCAACCGCATCGACCTCACCGCGCTCGAGTCCCTCCTCCGGACCCAGAACATCGGCACCGTCGTCGCTACCCTCGGCACCACCGCCACCGGCTCCGTCGACCCCCTCGACGAGCTCCTCCCGCTCCAACAGAAGTACGGCTTCCGCATCCACGTCGACGGTGCGTACGGCGGCTACTTCACACTCGCGGGCAACCTCGAACCCGCCGCCCGCCGAGCCTACGACGCGATCCCTCACGCCGATTCCATTGTGGTCGACCCCCACAAACACGGCCTGCAACCCTACGGCTGCGGCTGCGTCCTGTTTCGCGATCCCACTGTCGGCCGCTTCTATAAACACGACTCGCCCTTCACCTACTTCACCTCGGCCGCGCTCCACCTCGGCGAGATCTCGCTCGAATGTTCGCGCGCCGGAGCCTCCGCCGTCGCCCTCTGGACCACCCAGCGCCTGCTCCCGCTTACCCCCTCCGGAGCCTTCTCCGCCGGTCTCGCGCAGGGCAGGGAAGCCGCCCTCGCGCTGTATCGCCACGTCTTCGCGTCGCCCCGTTTCATCGCCCCAACCCACGCCCCACAGCTGGACATCGTCTTCTGGGCGGCCGCAGCCGCAACGCCCGCCGAGAGTTCTGCCCTCGCGCAGCGCATCTTTGACGAAGCCGCAAAGATCGATCTCCATCTCGCTCTCGCGCGGCTGTCGATTAATCTGTTCCCATCCGGCACATGGAATCACAACGCGGAATCGACGGTCCTGTGCCTCCGGTCCGTGCTGATGAAGCCGGAGCATCTCCTTTGGATTGAGCGTCTCTGCGCTCTCCTCGATGCCGCCGCTAACACCGCACACACAAACGTGTAACGCATCCGATACGTCCGATCACCCGAAAGTGTGGGAAATAAAGCGTGGTGGTAACTGTTACCGTTTGCTAGTCTTAACTAACGGTGACGCTAACCCGCGCCAATCACGGTGTCGCCACACTCTCTAACAGCCGATAAGGCAATCACGCAGGTCCGCCCGCAGAGCAAATCGCGAACCGTCCGACTTTGATCGACGACACGACGACCGCCGGGACGAAAGGGAACTTTACCGCATGAGCCTCGACAAGAGCACCTCGAATTGCAATGACTCGCTGACACCCTCCGCAGCCGCCCGCACCATCGCTGCCCCAGCCATCGATCTCACCGGTCGGGACATAGCTTACTTTTCGATGGAGATCGCACTGTCGCCCGCGTTGCCCACCTACTCTGGTGGCCTCGGCATGTTGGCCGGAGACACCCTCCGCTCCGCTGCCGATACTGGCGCTCCCATGGTTGCCGTCTCACTCGCGCATCGTCGCGGCTACTTCCGCCAGAAGCTTGACGCTACCGGCCAGCAGTCCGAGGCCGACGTCCCCTGGACCCCGGAGACCACATTGCCCTTCGCCGGTGAGTGCGTCACCATCAACATGCAGGGCCGCGACATCAAGGTCTGTGCCTGGCGCTTCGATGTCGTCGGCGTCTCCGGCCACATCATCCCGGTTTTCCTGCTGGACACCGACATCGACGGTAACGACCCCTTTGATCGCCGCCTGACTGATCACCTCTACGGCGGCGATACCTACTACCGCCTCTGCCAGGAGACGGTCCTCGGCATCGCCGGGACCAAGCTTCTGCATAAACTCGGCTGCCTCCCGGCCGTTTATCACATGAACGAGGGCCACGCTGCCCTGCTCTCGCTCGCTCTGCTCGAAGATCGCCTGGCCTCCGGCGCTTCGCTCTTCACTGCAACCGAGGCTGACCGCCTGGCCGTGGCCAAGCAGTGTGTCTTCACCACCCACACCCCGGTCCCCGCCGGCCACGACATGTTCGGCAAGGATCAGATGTACGCCGTCCTGGGCAACGAGCGTGGCTCCGCACTCGAGCGCTTCGGCTGCATGCACAATAACCTCCTCAACATGACCTACGTCGCCCTCCGCTTCTCGCGCTGGGTCAACGGAGTCGCCATGCAGCACGGCAAGGTCTCGCAGGAGATGTTCCCCGACTATCACGTCGAGTCCGTCACCAACGGCGTGCACGCCGCCACCTGGGTCGCCCCACCGCTGCAGCGCCTGTTCGACGACGAGATGCCCCGCTGGCGCCATGACAACCAGTACTTCCGCTCGGTCTACGGAATCAAGCCCAGCCGTATCGCCAACGCCCACCGCGTCGGCAAGCACAAGCTGATCGAGGCCATCGCCGCCCGCACCGGCATCGCGCTCAACGAGAGTGTGCTCACCCTGGGCTTTGCCCGCCGCGTGGCGACATACAAGCGCGCCAGCCTGCTGCTCGAAGACCCCAAGCGCCTCGCCAAGATCGCCAAGAAGATAGGCGGCCTGCAGATCGTCTTCGCTGGCAAGGCACACCCGGCCGACACCGAAGGCAAGCGCCTGATCAAGGAAGTCTTCGACCTCGCCGGCAAGATCGGCCAGTCCGGCTCCCTTCGTATCGTGTATCTCGAGAACTACGACTGGGAACTCGGCGCCATCCTCACTCAGGGTGTCGACGTCTGGGTCAACACGCCGCGTCGTCCTTATGAAGCGTCAGGCACCTCCGGTATGAAGGCAGCGCTCAACGGTGTACCCTCACTCTCTATCCTTGACGGCTGGTGGATCGAAGGTTGCGCTGAGGACGTTACCGGCTGGGCCATCGACGACGGCGACACCGACGCTGCCGAAGCCGCAAGCCTCTACGACAAGCTCGAGCAGCGCATTGCACCGCTCTACTCGCGTCCCAACGCCTGGGCTCGCATGCAGCAACACTGCATCGCGATGAACGGCAGCTTCTTTAACACCGACCGCATGCTCGGCCAGTACTTCGCTAACGCCTACTTCCCGCAGGCTCCGGTCACCCAGCAAAACGCCAACGCCGAAGCCCTCGCGGATGCAGCAGTCCTCGCGTAACTAGCAACGATCCGGGTGCCCCATCCTCGACCGGCAGCTTTATCGCCGTCCAGGGTGGGGTGCTTTTTTGTTTGTCACCGTGCGCTATCTACCGCAGGGCAGCATGTTTTTGGTTTGTCATCCCGTAGGAATCTGCGGTTGTCTTTGCCTTTGCAGCATCCCTTTACTTCATCTGCGCCAGCGCCTCATACTCTTCGCGCGAAACCTGCAAAAACGATCCATGCCGTAGCCCTTCCGGGAACAATATCTTGTCAGAGGCATCCCTCCACGACTTGAAGTCCGTGCTGAAGATCGCCCCGTAATGCTGCGGTGCCTGGTAGTGGTCGTAGTAAGCCATCCATCCGCCCGGCACGTGGATCACCGACGCCCCCTCCGACCAGGTCTCCGACAGCGGATCACTCAGCTTACCCCATGGTCCTTCCAACTCCGGCCCCGGAGCCGTCAGCAGGTGCTTCTTCAGCGGAGTTTTGCGCTCATCCTTGAACATCAGGTGGAACGGCTCGCCCTTGACGTTCGGTGTCGCGATAATCGTCGCGTCGATCACGCTGAAGCCCGGGTTGAAGAACACCTTTGGCTTCGCAACCGTCTTGAAGTCTTTGGTCGTCGTCGACCAGATGCGGTGGTTCAGACCGCCATCACCCGTGTCATCGCCCGGAAACCGCCCCGGGATCGTGGACGACCACAGAATCAGCCAGCGCCGTTCCAGCTTCTGCCAGTAGATCGCCGGAGCCCAGGTATTCAGCGCCGCCGGCTCCGCTGCCATCACGGGAAGCTGCTTGTGCTGCGTCCAATGCACGAGGTCGTCCGACATCGCGTAGCCGATCGTCTTGTTCCGCCACGCCCACGTCCACACCATCACGAAGCTGTCGTCCACGGTACGCTGTAGGAACGGATCGCGCATCAGTTCGTCGGTTTCGGTCGGCTTCACCACTGGCTTGCCACCATTGGCCAGCGTCCAATGGTATCCATCAAGCGATAGCGCCATATACACGCCATCCTGCCCATTATCCTTGAAGCCAGCAAATACCCACGGGGCATCCGGCCGCAGCTCAGTCTGCCCAAAGGCACACCCCACACCGCAGGCCAGCATGAGACAAAGAAGATACCAACACGACTTCAGCATGGAACCATTATTACTCGCCACGGCATCGCGTGTCGTGATGTCAGTGCGACATCAATCTCGTGATTACCCTTGCCAGAATCCCACCAGCGCCAACCGCCAGGGCGATCAATAGCAGCCTTCGTGCGAATCGCGCCTCACGTGCGATGGTGGGGTCGACCTTCCAAATCCCTGGCAGCTGTTCAAACATCGCAATTCATCCTTAGTCCCCCGCAACGCCGACCGGCTCAACCGACCCGGTCCGGTGCGGAGCCTGCTTTTGCAGCGGACGCTTGACCACGCCCTCTACCGCTCTGCGCAGCCGGTCGAGGAACAGGTACACCACGGGCGTCGTAAACAGCGTCAACGCCTGCGACACCAGCAGTCCGCCGACGATCGTAATTCCGAGCGGCTTGCGCAACTCGCTGCCCGTGCCGGTCCCCAGCGCCAGCGGAAGTCCGCCCAGCAACGCCGCACAAGTCGTCATCATGATTGGCCGGAAGCGCAGCATGCACGAGTCGAAGATCGCCTGGCGGGGTGTCTTGCCATACTGGCGCTCGCCCACCAGCGCAAAGTCCACCATCATAATGGCGTTCTTGTTCACGATGCCGATCAGCAGAATGATGCCGATCATCGCAATCACGCTCAGCTCCACCTTGAACATCAGCAGAAAGAGCAGCGCGCCCAGTCCCGCCGAGGGCAGCGTCGACAGAATCGTCAGCGGATGGATGAAGCTCTCATACAAGATGCCCAGCACGATATAGACCGTCACGAGAGCAAGCAGAACCAGCAGCGGTTCGCTCGCGAGTGACTGTTGGTACGCCTGCGCCGTGCCTTGGAATCCACCGTGGATGGCGGTCGGCATTCCGATTTTTACCCGCGTCGACTCGATCGCCTGGGTAGCGTCGCTCAGGCTCGCGCCGGGTGTCAGGTTAAAGCTGATCGTCGCCGCCGGAAGCTGAGATTGATGATTCACCTGCAGCGGAATCCTCAGCATCTCGGTCTTCGTCACCGCGGTCAGCGGAACCATCTTGCCGGTGGTGCTCTTTACATAAATATTTTTCAGCGAGTCGGGATCGGTCTGGTACTTCCGGGCGACTTCCATTACGACGTGATATTGGTTCAAGGTCTCGTAGGTAGTGGACACTTGCCGTTGTCCGAACGCATCCGACAGCGTCGCGTCGATCGTCAGCGGCGACACTCCGAGGCGGCTCGCGGTATCGCGGTCGATCACAAGCTGCTCGCGCAGGCCCGCGTTAAGCTGGTCTGTCGTGACGTCCTTCAGCGCGGGAAGTCGTTGCAGTGCCTGCATCAGCTTTGGCGTCCACTCGGTCAGATCGGCCAGGTTGAGAGAGGTAAGCGTGTACTGGTACTGCGTCGCAGAACCGCGAGCCCCGATATTCAACTCCTGCGGCGACTGCATCAGCAGTTGAACTCCGGGAATTCCGGCTGACTTGCGCCGCAGATCGGCAATGATCTTCTCCGTCGTCTGGCCCGTCTTCAAGCGGTCGGCGTTGGGGTCAAGCGACATGAACATGTTGGCCGAGTTCGCGCTTCCGCCGCCCGGACCGCCGCCGCCCATAAACATCATCACATTCTGGACGCCCGGCTCCGCCTTCACCAACTGGACGATCTGGTTAGCCTTAACCTGCAGTGCTTCAAAGCTGACATCCTGTTGGCCTCGAATCTGTCCGCCGAGGCGACCTGTATCCTGCTGCGGAAAAAATCCCTTCGGCACAATGATGTAGAGATAAATTGTCAATGCTGCCGTACAAATCGTGACGATTAGCATAAAGCCCTGCCGCTTCAGCACCGCAGTCAAAGCTCGCGCATACTCTCGCGTGATCCAGTTCAGCGCCTTGTCGCCCGCGCGGTAGAGGGCACCGTGGCTGACCGTATTGTGAGCCTTCAGGAACTTCGCGCTCAGCATGGGCGTAGTCGTCAGGCTGACGATTAGCGATACGAAGATCGCCCCTGAGAGCGTCACCGCAAATTCGCGGAACAGCCGGCCGATGATGCCGCCCATCAGCAGCAGCGGAATGAAGACCGCGATCAGCGACGTGCTCATCGAAAGTACCGTAAAGCCGATCTCCTTCGACCCAAGCATGGCTGCTTCGAACGGCTGCATCCCCTCTTCCAGGTGGCGGCTGATGTTCTCGATCACGACAATCGCGTCGTCCACCACGAACCCCGTCGAGATCGTCAGCGCCATCAGCGACAGGTTGTCCAGCGTGTACCCGAACAGGTACATGATGCCGAACGTACCCAGCAGGCTCAGCGGCACCGAGACGCTCGGAATCAAGGTAGATCGAACTTCGCGCAGAAAGGCAAACACGACGATGATCACCAGAATGATCGAGAGCACAAGGGTGCGCGTTACATCCTTCACCGATGCCCGGATCGTCTGGGTGCGGTCCAACATCACGAACAGGTGAACGGACGGCGGAAGCGAAGCGCGCAGGCGCGGCAGCAACGCAATCACCTTGTCGGCAGTGCTGATGATGTTGGCACCGGGGGCCTTGTTGATCATCAACAGAATTCCAGGCGTCCCGTTGATGCGCCCACCGGTGAGCAGATTCTCGACCCCGTCGCTCACCTCGGCCACATCGCGCAGCCGCACCGTTCCATGCTCCGATGCGGGCCCGACAGGGATCGTCTTCTTCGCGGCTGCGGTCGCGGCTGTCGTTGCAGCGCTGGCGACGGCTCCGGCGGCGCTGGCCGGCAGACCCGAAGCTGCGCTGGCGGAAGTCACCGGCCCCTTGTCCGTGGCGATAATCAGGGGCGCGTAGGCTGCGGCACCGAAGAGCTGATCTGAGGTTGACAGCGTGATTCGCTGGTTTTCCCCATTGAGATACCCCGTCGGCTGGTTGATATTGACCTGGCTGATCGCCGCGCGCAGCGCCTCAAGACCCAGGCCGTACCCGGCCAGCAGCGTTGGATTCGCCTCAATCCGGACCGCGGGTTTGGCGCTTCCGCCCACGTTCACCTGTCCGACGCCTTCCACCTGCGCGATCTTCTGCGACACGATCGAATCAGCCGCGTCATACAGTTGCGGGACGGACATCGTGTCCGACGTCATGCCCAGCATAACGATAGGCGAATCCGCCGGATTGACCTTGCGATAGCCCGGGTTCGACGGCATGTTCGATGGCAACTGGCTGCGTGCCGCGTTGATCGCCGCCTGCACATCGCGTGCCGCGCCGTTCACGTCGCGATCCAGATCGAACTGAAGATTGATGTTGGACGAACCCATCGACGAGCTTGACGTCATCTGCGTAACGCCTGCGATGCGGCTGAACTGCCGTTCCAGCGGAGTCGCCACCGCTGAAGCCATCGTTTCAGGGTCGGCTCCGGGCAGGTTCGCATTCACGCTGATCGTTGGAAACTCCACCTGCGGAAGACTCGACACGGGCAGCATCGCGTAAGCCACACATCCGGCCATGATGATTGCCCCCGAGAGCAGAAAGGTTGCCACCGGCCGCTTGATGAACGGGTCGGAGAAGTGGATACCGCCCATTCCGCTGCGCTCCAACTCCTCAGCTGCTGCGATTTCTGCGGCGGCCGAATCTCCGGGTTTTATCTCATCCATTGCCATGCTGCTCACCCGCCCTCAGGGCCTGCTTCCGGTTCAATCTCCAGCTACGGTCGCCGGTATTCGATCATTCATCTCGCGCCGGCGAAACTCTTCGTCCGCTTCCGTGGTATTAAGGTACTTCCGCCCAATCCGGTCGAAGAAGAGGTACACCACGGGCGTCGTAAACAAAGTCAGAATTTGCGATACGATCAACCCGCCGACGATCGTGATGCCCAGCGGACGGCGCAACTCGCTGCCCGTACCCGTACCGAGCGCCAGCGGAACGCCGCCCAGCAGCGCGGCCATCGTCGTCATCATGATGGGACGGAAGCGCAACAGGCAGGCCTGGTAGATCGCCTCTTCCGGCTCCATCCCGTGGTCGCGTTCCGCTTCCAGCGCAAAGTCGATCATCATGATGGCGTTCTTCTTCACAATACCGATCAGCAGGATGATGCCGATCAACGCAATCACGCTCAAATCCACATGGAAGATCAGCAGTGCGAGGATCGCTCCGACACCGGCCGAAGGCAGCGTCGACAAAATCGTTACCGGGTGGATGTAGCTCTCGTACAGGACGCCCAGCACGATGTACACCACGATCAGCGCAGCCAGAATCAGCAGCGGCTCATTGGCGAGCGACGCTTCGAACGCCGCCGCCGATCCCTGGAATTCCGTATTCACACTCGCCGGAACGTCGAGGTCCTTATTGATCTGCTTCACCAGATCCACCGCATCGCCGATCGACTTGCCCTCAGCCAGATTGAACGAGATAGTCGCGGCAGGGAATTGCCCCTGATGGTTGATCGCGAGCGACGTCTGCTTCGGTGCAAAGTGCGTGAAGGACGAGAGCGGAACCTGAGTTCCATTGGAGCTCTTCACGTAAATGCCGTCGAGCGCCGCCGTCGTCAAGCCGAACTTCGGAGCAACTTCCAGAATGACGTGGTACTGATTCTGCTGCGTGAAGATCGTCGAAACCTGCCGCTGGGCGAACGCGTCGTCCAGTGTGTCGTCAATATTCTGCGGTGTAATCCCCAGCCGGCTTGCCGTGTCGCGGTCGATCACGAGCTGCGCACCCACTCCGCCCAGCTGCTGGTCGCTCGCCACGTCCACCAGCACGTCCTTGTGCTTCTGGAACTCCGCCACCAGCTTGTCGGTCCACACGCCCAACTCGCTCAGGCTCGCGTCCTCAACGGAGTACTGATACTGCGTGCGGCTGACGCGATCTTCGACAGTCAAATCCTGCAAAGGCTGGAGGAAGGCCTGAATGCCATCCACCTGCGCCAGCTTCGACTGGAGCCGCCGGATGACATCCGTCGCAGTCGACTTCCGCTTGTCGCGATCTACAAGATTGATTTGGATGCGGCCGGTGTTCATGGTCGCGTTCTGTGCGTCGATCCCGATAAACGAGGAGAGGCTCTCCACATCGGGGTCGTCCAGAATCACGTTCGCCAGCGCCTGCTGCCGTTTCCCCATCGCCGTAAAGCTGGTGGTTGGCGGACCTTCCGTAATCGCCAGAAGCACGCCCGTATCCTGCACCGGGAAAAAGCCCTTGGGCACGATGAGGTAGAGATATAGCGTGAGCCCGAAGGTAGTCGCCGTCACCAACAGCGTCAGCACCTGGTGCCGCAGCACCCAGCGAACGCCAACTCCGTACTTCGCAATCACGTACTCGAAAAAGTGTTCCGACTTGCGGTAGAACCAGCCCTGCTCGCTCTCCGGCGTATGCTTCAGCAGCTTCGCCGCCATCATTGGCGTCAGTGTCAAGGATACGAATGCCGACACCAGGATGGTCACCGCCAAGGTCACGGCAAACTCGCGGAACAGGCGGCCGACGATGTCGCCCATAAACAGCAGCGGAATCAGTACGGCGATCAGGGACACCGTCAACGAGACGATCGTGAACCCGATCTGCTCAGACCCCTTCAACGCGGCTTCAAGCGGCTCATCGCCCTCTTCCAGATAGCGCGCAATGTTTTCGACCATGACGATCGCGTCGTCGACCACGAAACCAGTCGAAATCGTCAACGCCATCAGGCTGAGGTTGTTCAGGCTGTAGCTCAGCAGGTACATCACGCCGAACGTTCCCACGATTGAAAGCGGCACTGCCACGGCAGGAATCACCGTCGCACGCCACGACCGAAGGAACAGGAAAATAACCATGATGACCAGGGCGATGGTCAGCATCAGTTCGAACTCAACGTCGGCTACGGAGGCTCGAATGGTGTTTGTCCGGTCCGTCAAAATCTCAAGGTTCACGCTCGCCGGCAGCGACTGCTTCAACTGCGGCAGAATCTTCTGCACCTCATCCACAACGCCGATGATGTTTGCGCCCGGTTGCCGCTGGATATTCAAAATCACGGCCGGTTCCATCTTGCGTTCGGTCGCCGGCGTGGTCCTGTCCGGACCGAACAGCGACTTCTCCGTGCGCTGGGGCTGCGTAGCTTTGCCCATCCACGCCGCCTGGAACAGGTTCTCGGCGCTATCCACCGCGTTGGCGACGTCGGAAAGGCGAACCGGCGATCCATTGCGATACGCGATGATCACATTCGCGTAGTCCTTGCTGGAGAGCAGCTGGTCATTCGCGCCGATGGTGAATGCCTGTCGCGCTCCGCTGATCGAGCCCTTCGCCTGATCGACGTTAGCGGTTCCGAGGGCCGTGCGGATGTCCTCAAGGCTCAACCCGTATCCTGCCAGCGTCGTTGGATTCGCCTGAATCCGAACCGCGGGCTTCTGGCCGCCGTTGATCGAGACCAATCCAACGCCGGTCAATTGCGAAATCTTCTGGGCCAGGATCGTGTCCGCGAGATCCTCGACTTTGCTGAGCGCGACTGTATTGCTGGTCAGCGCCAGTGTCATGATGGGCGCGTCCGCAGGGTTTACCTTGCTGTAGACCGGCGGATTCGGCAGGTCTCTCGGCAGGAAAGTAAAGCCGGCGTTGATGGCCGATTGCACATCCTGCTGCGCGATGTCGATGCTCTCGTTCAGCGAGAACTCAAGCGTAATGATGCTCGCGCCGCCGGAACTGGTCGATGTCATCTGCGAGAGTCCCGGAATCTGACCGAACTGACGCTCCAACGGAGCCGTCACAGAGCTGACCATCACCTCCGGGCTTGCACCCGGATAGAACGTCTGGACCTCAATAATCGGGTAGTCGACCTGCGGAAGCGCAGAGACTGGCAGCTGCATGTAGGCAACGGCTCCCGCAAGCAAAATGGCCACCATCAACAGCGAGGTGGCCACCGGCCTGAGAATAAATGGCCGCGAAGGACTCATTGCTGTGCCCCCGGCTTGCCTTTACCCTGTCCGTCACGTCCCTGACCGCGCGGTCCTTGCCCGCCGGGTCCCTGGCCTCCGCGTCCCTGCCCATCCGGGCGCCCGGAGCCTGTTCCATCTGCCGCCGGTGCGGATCCATCGGGCGCTGCAGCGCCTGGTGCCCCGGCATTTCCGCCGCTTGGTCTGCCGCCAGCACCGCTACCCGCACCTCCAGGGCCACCGCGTCCACCCGCTCTCGGAGTCGCAGCCTTCGGATCGACTTTGCTGAACTTCCGGAGCTTCTCCTGGCCGTCGACCACTATCTGGTCGCCCGCCTTCAGACCGCTCTTCAAGATCACGACGTTGCCTTCCGTCACATCGACGGCAACCTCCTGCACATCGACGTAGTAGGGGTCCTTGGGAGCCGCATCAGCCGGATCGCCGCCCGCGCCCGGTCCACCTGGCGCACCGCCCGCTGGCCTCGCCGCCGGTTTGCCGCCCGGTTTGGGTCCGCCACCCGGGGCGCCGCCCGCGCCCTCATCATCCCCTGACTGCTTCGGTGGCGCGCCCTTTTTCAGCAGGTAGACATAAGCTCCGTTCGCCCCGTTTTGCAGCGCAGCCGCCGGAATCACCAGCGAGTTCTCACGCTGTTCCAGGATCAATCGAACATTGACAAATTGATTCGGGTAAAGGGCCCCATCCTTATTGTCGAAGACGGCCTTCGCCTTAACCGTGCCGGTCGTGGTGTCGATCTGATTGTCCAGTGTTACCAGCGACCCGGTCGCCAACTTCACTGCGTCGGAGCGATCATAGGCATCGACCACCAGCTTGCGACCGCCCTTCATGGTCTTCATAACAATTGGTAACTGGTCTTCGGGTAGCGTAAAAATCACCGAAATCGGCTGGAGTTGCGTCACGACAAGCAATCCGTTGGCGTCTGAAGCATGCACGATGTTTCCGGCATCCACCTGCCGCAGACCCACCACGCCGCTGATGGGCGAGGCAATCCGGGTATAGCCAAGGTTGACTTTCGCCGCCTGAATCTGAGCACGATCTGCGTCCAGCAAGCCTGCGCTCTGGCCTGCGCTCGTCTGCTGCACCTGCTGGCTGTCCTTGGAGACGACGCCTGCCTGGAACAGAGCCGTATAGCGTCCCGCCTCGGCCTTCGCGTAGTCGGCGGTGGCCTGGTCTTTCGCGAGCTGGCCCTCAGCTTGCGCCACCGTCGCCTCGTAGGGCTTGGGGTCGATCATCGCCAGAACCTGGCCCTGCTTCACCTGCTGCCCTTCGCGGACGTTCACGCTCAGCAACTGGCCGTCAACCCGGCTCTTGATCGTCACGGTGTTGTAGGCCGTTACGGTTCCAAGTTCGCTCAGGTAGATCGGCATGGTGCGCGAGGCGACGGTTGCCGTCGTCACAGGAATTGCACGGTTCGCCTGCTGGAATGTGCGGTTCGCCGTATCTGTGTTTTCCTGTTGGTTGCCCTGGATCTTCCAGTAGGCGAAGCCAGCAGCTGCGCCGAGAACTACGACCAGCCCGACCTTTCGCGCGATGCTTCCGGCCCGAGAGCCGCCGTTTCCGCTGTCGGGGGTCGTGGAGGAACTATGCGCACTAGGCGTCAATGTGGTCTGGTGATCCTGCTCGCGGGATTCTAATGCCGGCATAGGGGGCTATCTACCATTTCTCGGATGAAACCGAACGTTGGACGTCAATCAAAATTGCCAATGGAGGTTGTAGAAATCATACAGTCGACAATGGGATGACGCACAGCGAGCCCCGAATGTTTCGCAACGGAACAGTAGAGGCACGGTGTAAGCTGTTGGCAGATAAGCGGTCGATCGTGCGAACACCGCACGGGCCCGCGACTACCGCAGCCAGGAGCGACTTACTTGCAGCCAGATCGGAGCCCGGTTCCGCCCGACCAAGTCGCCACGCCACCGGTCGAAACCCGACACCACCCTGCAAAACTCCACTCCACCGTGCCACTTTGCGTCGATCTAGACGGCACCCTGGTCAAAACCGACACCCTCGTCGACTCCATCCTGGCCCTCGCCCGCCAGAATCCCCGCGCCATCCTCCAAATTCCAGGCTGGATCGCTCAAGGCAAAGCAGCCTTCAAGCAGCATGTCACCCAATCCGTCTCGCTGGATGTTGCCGGCCTCCCGTTCAACGCGCCGCTGCTCGAATTCCTCTCCAAGCAACATGCCTCCGGCCGAACAATCTTTCTCGCCACCGCCGCCGACCGCAGCCTGGCCGACCGGATCGCCGAACATTATCCAATCTTTACCGGCGTCCTCGCGTCGAATGGCTCACACAACCTTGCTGGAGAGAATAAGTTGGCCGCCTTCCGTGCCCGGTTTGGCGACGAGTTCTGCTACATCGGCAACGCCATCCCCGATCTGCCCATCCTCACCGTCTGCGTCGAACCGATGGTCGCCAACCCGACCGGCTCGCTGATGGCGGGTCTGCGCAGCGCCCATGTCGTACCCGCGCACATCTTTCGCGATCAGCAGCCGAAGCTGACGGCGTGGCTGAAGGCGATCCGGCTGCACCAGTGGGCGAAGAATACCCTCATTTTTTTACCTTTTCTGCTGGCGCACGCGTGGGGATCCAGCCATGCCCTGGGTTCCATTGCCGGTGTGGTGATTGCGTTTTTCGCCTTCGGACTGTGCGCCTCGGCAACCTACATCGTCAACGATCTGCTGGACATCGAAGCTGA
>JANXWZ010000055.1 GCA_025350865.1 Rhodanobacteraceae bacterium | reverse complement strand
ATTACTGAGGCTGTGCGTGAGGCTGTGGCTAAGGGTGCGGAGTTTCTTGGGGTTTGTGTTGGGTTGCAGTGGTTGTTTGAAGGGTCAACCGAAGCGCAGGATACGCCGGGGTTGGGACACTTTGCGGGGATGTGTGAGCGCTTCCCTGCTATGTATGAGGGGGCGGAGCTGAAGTCGCCGCATGTGGGTTGGAATTCGCTGGATACGGTGCGTTCTGATTCAAGATTGTTGAAAGGCGTGGAGCCGGGTGGGTTCTGTTATTACACGCACTCGTGGCGAGCTCCGGTGATGAACGATACTGCTTCGGTTACGCATTATGGTGGGGCGTTTACGGGGGTCGTGGAGCGCGGGAATGTGATGGGAGTTCAGTTTCATCCGGAGAAGTCGGCTGAGGTTGGGTTGCGGGTTTTGAGGAATTTTGTGGAGTTGTAGAGCAAAGGCATGAATCTCGAGCTGTCAGTTTTTGAGCTGTGAGCTGACAGCTAAAGACAAAGCAAATCCCTGCGGGATGACAAACAAAGAGGTGGAGCGGTGCTGACGAAACGGATTATCGCCTGCCTTGACGCGAAGCGAGCGAGGGAAATTTGTTAACAAAACGGATTATTGCGTGCTTAGATGTGCGCGGTGGGCGGGTTGTGAAGGGTGTGCAGTTTGTCGATATCGTCGATGCGGGCGATCCGGCGGAGTTGGCGCATCGTCATGCGGCGGCGGGCGCGGATGAGATTGTGTTGCTCGACATAACGGCGACGCATGAGGGTCGCGGGACTCTGATCGATACGGTGAAGCGCACGGCGGCTGCGCTGTTTGTGCCGTTTACGGTGGGCGGTGGTGTGCGTAGTGCGGATGATGCGGCGGCGGTGTTCGATGCCGGGGCGGATAAGGTGAGCATCAACTCGGCGGCGATCGTGCGGCCGGAGTTGATTGGGGAGATTGGCGCGAGCTTTGGGGCGCAGGCGGTGATTGTGGCCATCGATGCCAAGCGCGGACCGCGCGGAGTGGAAGATGCCGAGGTGTATGTGAGCGGTGGGCGAAAGACTACGGGGTTGAATGTGGTCGCTTGGGCTCGGGAGGCTGAGGCTCGGGGGGCGGGGGAGATTCTGCTGACCTCGATGAACACTGACGGGATGCGGAATGGGTTTGATTGCGAGTTGACTGCTGCGGTGAGTTCGGCGGTGCAGATACCCGTGATTGCGAGTGGTGGAGCGGGGACTGCGGCGCATTTTGTTTCAGTGTTTGGGGAAGGTAAGGCGGATGCTGCGCTGGCGGCCAGTATTTTTCATTTTGGGGTTACGGATTCGCGGGAGTTGAAGGCGGAGTTGCGGCGGGCTGGGGTGAGTGTGCGGCTGCCCTGCTGAAGGCCGACCACGGATTTGCGCGGATGGACACGGATTAAGAACAGGCAACGGCAAATACAGAAGCAGGTCCTCCGCTTCGCGAAGGATGACAGGTTTTTTGGGGAGAGAGAAAGATGTTGATTCCTTCGATTGATTTGATGGGTGGGCGCATTGTGCAACTGGTGCAGGGCGAGAAGCTGAAGCTGGCGTTTGATGATTTTGAGTACTGGATTGGGCGATTTGAGAAGTATCCGATGGTGCAGTTGATTGACCTGGATGCGGCGATGCGGCAGGGCGAGAATACTGCCTTGATCGAGATGATTTGCAAGCGGCTGCCTTGCCAGGTGGGTGGTGGGCTGAAGACGGCGGCGGATGGGCAGCGGCTTCTGGATGCCGGAGCGAAACGGGTGATCTACGGGTCGAGCCTGTTTGGAGGTTATACATCCCACTCATCGCAAGATACCGCGATGAATGGGGCACCCCAGCGTTCGCGGAGGCATAAAGTCATCAATTTGGAGTTTGCGGAGGGGTTGACGAAGGCGCTGGGCGAAGATGCGCTTTGCTTTTCGGTCGACACCAAGGGCGGCAAGGTGGCGGTGAAGGGGTGGAAAGATTCGGTGGATCTGACGCCGGAAGAAGCAGTGACGTGGCTGGAGGATTACTGCGCCGCGTTCCTGTACACGCACGTCGACACGGAGGGCACAATGACGGGCTTTCCAATTGATGTGGCGGCAATTCTGCGGGCTTGTACGGCGAAGCAGTTGATCGTGGCGGGAGGGATCAAGGAAGCGCGGGAGGTGGAAGAATTGGACGCGATGGGTGTGGATGCGGTGGCAGGGATGGCAGTCTATTCGGGGGCGATGGAGGCTTAAAGACAGTTGGTAGTTGATAGTTGGTAGCGAACCACCAACTATCAACTACCAACTGGCCTTTAAATTTGGCTGTAGGGTTTGGGGCTTAGGTAGAGGTTCGTGATCTTGCGGATGAGGGAGTCGTCGCCGTTGCCGGGCATGGCGACGAGTTTTTTCCAGGCAGGGGATGCGCCGAATGCGGCCCATTTTGCCTGTAGATCGTCCTGATCGCTGAAGACGAGCATGTAGGTGATGTTGGGCAGGTCGGGGCCGATGAGAGCCTTGGCGAAGAATACTGGCGTCATGCCGACGCTGCGAAAGATGCCGATTTCGGCGTTGGCGAACATCGCGACTTTGTTCTCGTGAGCCTGCTGGGTCGGGCTCTCGTAGGTGCGGAGCTGGAAGATGCGCTTGCCTGCGGCGGGGACGGCGAAGTCGTCGAAGGATGAAAGCAGGGTGCTGTCGACGCGGTGGAACGCGGGATGCTCGGCGGGTGCAGCGAGGAAGGGGGCCGCGGCTTTTAGGTAGGCCGAGTCTTTGGCGAGCTGGGCGTCGAGGTTCCCGAGGGTTTCGAGCGAAGCAGACGGGATGAGCAGGTAGACGGTTGGGGTGTCGGGGCCGATATCGAGTTTGAATGCGCCCACCTGCGCGATGCCGAGGCGGTTGAGCGCGGGGATCAGGGCTTCGGCGAAGTAAGTGTCGGCGAGTTTACCGACAGGGCCACCGGCGTTCAGGGCGTAGCGGCGAAGCTCGAAGTATGGACGCTTGGAAGTGGGGGCGGCGGTTGCAGCAGTGGTGCTGAGAGCCAGCGCGGAGGCGGCCAGGGATTGGGTCATGAAATCGCGACGGTGCATGAAGCTGATGGTAGTCGATCCCATGTCTCAAAAGCGAGACATGGGGCACCCCGGCGGCGCTAGTTATCCTGCGCGGCTCCGTCGGGGATGGCGTAGTAGCCCTTGCGGGTGGTGATCTTGAGGTCTTTGCCGCAGTCGAGGTTGATACTGCGGAATTTACCGTCGAATTCGAGGTTCTTCGGCGTGTAGCTGACGAGGTATTGGGTGCGGAGCTCGTCCTGAATCTGGTCGAAGGCGGCTTGTAGCTTTTTGCCGTTGTTACCGACGTCGATGACGCGGCCGCCGGTTTCTTTCGCCAGCCGCTGCATGTCACTGTCGCCACCGAAGGACATGCCGCCGTAGAAGCCGCGGTCGGCGATCATGATGACGTAAATGATGGCATTGGCTTTCTGGGCGGCCTCGACGGCGGTCTTGACGGTCTCCTGCGATCCCTGGTCGCCGCCGTCGGTGAGCAGGACAAGGACCTTGCGGCCGGCCTCCTGGCGCAGTTTGTCGTGCGCGGCGAGGTACACGGCGTCAAATAGGAGGGTTCCGCGCGCGTTGCCATTGCCGGTGACTGAACCTGTTCCAGCGCCGGTATTGATGCGGGCGCGATCCATGGCGCGCTGCAGCTCGCGTGGGCTGTTGGTGTAGTCGGCTAGCAGGTCGACGTTGATGTCGAAGGAGATCAGAAAGGCCTCATCTTTGGGAGTGAGCACGTCTTTCAGGAACTCGGCCCCAGACTGCTGTTCCATCGGGAGGACGTTCATCTGCGAACCGGAGGTGTCTAGCAGGATGCCGATGGTGAGGGGGAGATTTTTCTCCTGGGTGAAGTTCTTGATGGTCTGCGGGACCTTGTCTTCGGCGAGCAGGCAGTCATCCTTGCGCAGGTTGGTGATGAAGCCTGACTTGTCGTGCGCGGAGAAGTAGAGATTGACGAGGTTGGTGCCGATCTTCAGGGTCTGGAGCGGGCCGACATCCTGGACGGTGGTGTCTGGTGCCTTGGACTTGCGCGGCGGGCCAGTGGGCGAGGGGGCGTCCTGCGCGAAGGCGCACGGGAGCAGGGTGGCGGCGAAGAGAGTGGGGACGGCCAGGCGAACGAGACGCATAACTTATTAGACGACGGTTTCGCGTTGGAGTACGCAGGAGATTGGGGAAGAAGAGATCGTTACGAGTCCCACTCATCGCGGTGAGGCTGCGATGAATGGGGCACAGATTTGTTCGAACGTGGTTTGGGCACCCGGAAACGTGTTGCGTGCGTCCAACGAAGTAGTTCCGGCGCTGGTATTCTGATGGTTGTGTTTTCCGCCGGATCAAGTTCCGGTGACGAGGAGTTTTTGTGAAAGAGATCGTGATGGCCGCCGCGTTGGCGTTGACGATGGGTGGACAGCAGGTGGACGTGCAGCAATCAAAGGCTGCGCTGCCGGAAGCTCCCTCGCAGCAGGCACAGCAGCAGCAACAGATTCCGGATGCGCCGAAGCCGCAATCGCCGGTGCTGGGGACGATCGGTCCGATCACGCCGGGCAAGGGCACGACGCCGACCTCGAATGGCGAGTCTGTCTCGAATCCTGGGCCCGTCGATCCGGATCAACCGGAGATTGGGTCGAGCCTGCCCGGCACGAAGCGCATGGCGGATGAGGAGCAGGTGGCGGCTCCGGAGGTTCCGGCCAACAGCCAGGAGTTTTTCAAGGATCCGAACGCTTACACCCTGGTTACGCGGGTCAATTCCGTTGAAGTTCCTTTCACCGTGAAGGACAAGCAGGGACGGCTGGTTCCGGGGCTTACCTGGCGCGACGTTCATGTGTATGAGAACAATGTGCGGCAGCGGATGACGGTGTTTACGGTTGATCCCTACCCGCTTTCGGTGGCGATGGTGATCGACAATTCGCTGGACTTTCACACCATGGCTACGGTGAACAACTCACTCGGCGCGTTGCAGGCAGCCTTTACGCCCTACGACGAGGTCGCAGTCTTTACATACAGCAACGGGCCGAAGCTGTTGACGGACCTGAGTGGTGCACAGAGCAACCGGATTACGGCGGCCATTGAGCGTTCCAAGGGCACCGGGCGCGACACTGTTTACTACCAACCGGGTGAGGCGCTCGGCTCGCATGGGATCATCCTGAATAACGGAGCCGACATCAATCAGGACCTGAACCAGGGCCATCAGGCGGGTAGCCCTGGAGGGATCCACGATAGCCAGGTGCAGCGCGAAGTCCACACGTTGAACGACGCGATTTTCGCTGCGGCGCAGGTGGTTGCGAAGGCGGCGAAGGGTCGGCGGCGGATCGTGTATGTTGTCTCGGATGGCAAGGAGTACGGCAGCAATATCAAGCAGAAAGAGTTGATCAAGTATCTACAGACCAACAAGATCGAGGTGGTAGCGACGCTTGTGGGCGATTCGAGCCTGAAGGGTATGGGCTTTATCGATACGCTGGACCTGCCTTTGATGATGCGGGATAACGTTCTGCCGGTCTTTACCAAGGCTACGGGCGGCGAGTTCTATGCGCACTACCGGACCAAGGGGATCGAGGAGAGCTTTGCCAAGATTACCGAGGAGGCGCGGGTGCAGTACACTGCCTGGTACAACTCGCGCGAGCCTATGATCGACGGCAAGTATCGCCAGCTTGAGGTGCGGGTGCTTCGCCCGAATCTACAGGTGATCGCGAAGAAGGGTTACTACCCTTCGGTTTCGGACCAGAGACCGCAGGCCAAGCCGCCAACTACCGCACCGGCCGCACCGCCGACACAGCAGTAGCCCGATGCCAGACTGGTTCGCGGGAAATGCCTTGCTCGGGCTGGGTGCGGCAGGGCTGTGGGGAGTTGGGGATTTCTCCGGCGGGATGGGTGTGAAGTTCGCCGGGGGCGGTGTTGGCGCGGCTTTGCGGGTCGTACTTCTCAGCCATTTGACGAGCTTCAGCGTACTGCTAGTGGTTGCGCTTGCTTTGGGCGATCCATTCCCGCATGGCCGACTGCTGGCGTGGGGACTGGCAGCGGGGGTTGCGGGTGGGACTTCGCTGAGCGCGTTTTATGTTGCGCTGTCGCGAGGAGCGATGGGGGCCTCGGCGGCGGTGAGCGGGGTGCTGGCGGCAGCGATTCCGGCGATTGTGGCGATGGTCGCGGACGGTGCTCCGGGGTGGCGTAAAGGGGTTGGATTTTTCGTTGCCGGCGTGGCGATCTGGATGATTGCAGCCGGAGATGCGGCGCACGAACAGGCTTCGACGATGTGGCTGGCAATTGGGGCTGGAGCGGGATTCGGACTCTATTTTGTCGCGCTGAAGTATGCGGGGGCGGGTGGGGTGATCTGGCCGATGGCTACGGCTCGCATCGGTAGCATTTCCACATGTACGCTGATTCTGCTGGCTTTGCGCGGAGCTGGGACGGTGAAGATTACGCGGCGGGTCGCCGGGTGGGTGTCGGTCACCGCAATGTTTGATACTTCGGGGAACATGCTCTTCGTCGCGGCGACCCGGGCTGGGCGGCTGGATGTGGCGGCGGTTTTGGCATCGCTCTATCCGGCGTCGACGATTTTGCTGGCGGCCTGGATGATTAAGGAACGACCGACGAAGAGGCAGGGCTGGGGTATGGCGGTGGCTGGGGTGGCGGTCGTGTTGATCGCGGTCTGAGGATGTCGGGGCTTGGTCCCACTCATCGCAAAAGCGCGATGAATGGGGCACGATTGAGGGTTGGGAAAGGAAGACGGTAGGCTACAGCTTGATCTTTGAGACGTCGACGGTGGGTTTGGGGTATTTCAGCTTCAGGCCTTCGATGGCATCGGCTATCGTCGCGGAGATGGCGAGGTTGCGGAAGGTTTTGTGGTCTGACGGAATAACGAACCAGGGGGCGTGTTTCTTGCTGGTTTGGGAGAGGACATCCTCGTACGCCTTCTGGTACTCGGACCAGAGCTTGCGTTCGGTGAGGTCAGAGAAGTTGAACTTCCAGTGCTTGTCGGGGTCGTCGAGGCGGGCCTGGAGACGCTTTTTCTGTTCAGCATTGGAGATGTGCAGGAAGAACTTGAGGATGAGGGTATTGTTCTCGGCGAGCATCGACTCGAAGTCGTTGATATCGTCCATGTGGCGCTTCACGTCTTTGGGCGAGACCTGTTTATGAACGCGCGGGAAGAGGACGGCCTCGTAGTGCGAGCGGTTGAAGACCCCGATCATGCCGCAGGCTGGGGTCTGGGCGTGGCAGCGCCAGAGGAAGTCGTGGCGGGCTTCGAGCGGGGTGGGGGTTTTGAAGCTGGCCACGTCACAACCCTGAGGGTTGACGCCGGAGAAGATGTGGCTGATGGTGCCATCTTTGCCGGACGTGTCCATGCCTTGCAGGACGATCAGGACCGAATGGGTCTGGCTGGCGTAGAGGACTTCCTGCAGGTTGGAGAGACGGGCGCGGTGGGCGGTGAGAACAGCCGCAGCGGCTTCGGGAGTCAGGTCGTCCGTTGCGTTCGTGGTGCAGCGGACGAGACGGACCTTGATATTTGGCTTGATGAGCCAGGGGGATTTCAGCTTCATAGGGCCTTCAGGATTGCTGCATTCCGAGCGAACAACGTACCGAGAGTTCGCTAAGTAGAAGCAGCAAAGGTCGCGGAGGGGCTACTTGATAGCGTCCGTTGGGGTTTCGGGCTTCGGAGTGATGTTGTGGGCGGCGGTCTGCGCTGTTTCCACAGGCTTGGTCGGCTCAGGATCGGTGATGCCCTTCAGACCTTCCTTGAAGCCGCGGAATCCCTCTCCGAGACCTTTGCCGAGGTCAGGAAGCTTTTTGCTGCCGAACAGGACGATTGCGATGACGATAACGACGGCCCAATGCCAGGGTGCGAGTTCCATGATGATCTCCTTACGACTGCTGGACTTACTTCGCCCAATCATTATCGCACTTCTGATGAGACGGTGTAGAGGGCGGATTGGATGGGTGGTGCGTCTAACTTGGGCCGGACGTTGTATCTTGGAAAGAACAGTTTTGTTTGCGCGATTGGATGGCACGAGTGATCAATGGATTTTGGATGAAGGCGGTAAAGGGTCTGGCCGGTGCGGCTGCGACGCTTTGCCTGATGGCTGGCGCAACAGAGATGAAGGCGCAGGACGCAGGGACAGCCGCTCCGGCGACGGGGAAGCTTTCCGCAGCGGCGCCAGTCACTTACGCCAACCGCTGGGAGCTTTACGGCGGCATCATGCTGCAGAATGACCAGGCCGGGCAGAACCTGCCCAAACGCATGAACATGGGCGGCGTCGAGGTTCTGGCGACGTACTGGCTCTCGAAGAAGTGGGGCGTGGGCGGCGATTTTCGCGGTATGGCCGGCACAACTCCGGTGTTCCCGAACCCGTACACGATTCGGCCGCTGGTGGTGATGTACGAGGGAATGGGTGGCGTGGAGTATCGCGGACCCCGCAACCAGCGTGCGGCGATCAACCTGCACGCCTACGCCGGCGCGATGAAAGGCGTCTTCAACTACACGCCGCTGCCGACGGGATACGACGTCGGGCTGTACACCAACCGGACCAAGCCGATGGCGGCGATCGGAACCAGCTTTGACTTTAACCGGTCGAAGAATGTGGCGATTCGACTTTCGCCGGATTTGATTATTGAACATCTGGGGACGGAGACTCGGGAGTTTTTTGCGATCTCGGGCGGCGTGGTGTACAGATTCGGCAAGAACTAGAACAGGCAGGAATGTGTTGGAGAGCGGGAAGAGTTGGCCGAAAGGCTGATTCTTCCCCCTTTTTTGTTCCCGGGCAGGAGCCTGGCTTGGTCCCACTCATCGCTTGAAACAAGGGCGCGATGAATGGGGCACGGATTGGTGGTTGGTGAAGGAAAACGGTCGAGCCGTACGCTCGATACCCCACCCTGTCGACGATAAAACCGTCGCCGAGGATGGGGCACCCGTTTCGGATTGGCTAGCTGCCGTTGCCCGTCTGCATGAACTCCGGTGAGACCGGGTTCTCGTAGACCGAGTAGTCGCGGGTGACTACGGTGAGGCCGCTGGGCGAGACGAAGTAGTTTCGCTTGTCTTCGGCTGGGTCGTAGCCGATGACCGTGCCGTCCGGGATGTGGACGTCGCGGTCGATGATGGCGTGGCGAATGCGGCAGTGGCGACCGATGTTGACGTGTGAGAAGACGATCGAGGAGTCGACGTCGGCGTAGGAGTTGACGCGGACGTCGTGCGAGACGACCGAGTTGCGGACTACGGCTCCTGAGACGACACAGCCGGCGGCGACGATGGAGTTGATGGCCATGCCGGTACGGCCGGGCTCGCCGAAGACAAACTTGGCGGGCGGGTATTGGTAGGCGCGGGTGCGCATGGGCCAGGATTTGTCGTAGAGGTTGAAGACGGGGACGATGCCGGCGACATCCATATTGGCTTCGTAGTAAGCGTCGAGAGTTCCGACGTCGCGCCAGTAGAGGGCGTTCTTTTTGTTCTCGTCGACAAAGTTGAAAGCGTGCATCTTGGAGCGGCCGAGGAGACCGGGCAGGATGTCGTGGCCGAAGTCGTGCTTGGAGTTGGGGTCTTCGGCGTCCTTGATGAGTTCGGGTAACAGGATGTCGGTATTGAAGATGTAGATGCCCATGGAGGCGTCGACCATCTCCGGCATGAATGGGGAGCGGAAGGCTGTTTCCTTGGGCTTCTCTTCAAAGCCGAGGACCTCGCCGTTGCGGGCGACCTCGACAACTCCGAACTGCGACACCTCGTTGGGCTTGATCGGCAGCGTGGCGAGGGTGACTTCGGCGCCGGAATCCTTATGCTGCTGGAGCATGCGGGCGTAGTTCATCTTGTAGATGTGGTCGCCTGACAGGATGATGACGTACTTGGGTTCTTCGGAGCCGATGGAGTAGATGTTCTGGTAGACGGCGTCGGCGGTGCCCTGGTACCAGGACTTGGAGACGCGCTGCATGGGCGGGAGAATCTCGATGAACTCGCCAAGTTCATTGGCGACGACCGGGCCCCAGCCCTCGCGAATGTGCCGGTTAAGCGACAGCGCCTTGTACTGGGTGAGGATGTAGACGTGGCGCAGGTCGGAGTTGATGCAATTGGATAGCGTGATATCGATAATGCGGTACTGGCCGGCAAAGGGCACGGCGGGCTTTGCACGATCACGCGTTAGTGGGAAGAGGCGTTCACCGGCACCGCCGGCGAGAAGGACACCCAGGCAATCTCTCATGTTGCATCTTCCTCAGGCGCAAAGTCCAGACAGCGCCACTGTTAAGTGTTGATTCGTCCAGCTTCGTCCGATGCCATTTTCCTTAACCGCGAACAGGGCACCGGCGAGAGAAGTTGAGCGTACCACGCGGGCGCGGATTTGGCGTAACAAACACGCGAAAACGCCCGAGCAGGAATGGCGGCTCGGGCGTTTCGAGTTTGCTGCATATCAATCCGCTGGTTGCGAGTTTGAATCTGATTTTGGATCTTCGGGCAGACTGATGCGGAGCGATTTCAGAAAATTGAGGTCGTTGTGGGTGAAAGGGCCGTCGATGGTTTCACCGGCTGTGAGTTGAAGAGGCTGAGGTTCGTCGGACTCGGCTTCGACTTCGTTGAGACCAATGGTGGCCTCGAGCATGAGCAGGACATCAAAGCCCTGTTCGCGGATGTTTTTGACGACTCCCGCGATGTGCTCCGACTCCGAAACCGACTCGTGGATTGCTTCGCCGAGCTTCTGGATGAGGTTTTTAACCTTCTGATTCAATGACACCTCCCGCTTCCGTTCTCAGTTCCTTGCTGCAACACCTGCACGTCCAGTCGAACCTGATCGTCGATGACTCGCAGCGGGTATTCCACGGGTTGCAACGAAGGAAAAGGACCCCGTGAGAACGGCATTGCGGGTATGTCGGCTAACCTGCGCTCTAAAGCCAACTGGGGTATAAAACGCTCCCGGTTGGGTTGCTTGGACCTCAGAATACGCCCAGTTGGGCAAGGGCGCAAATCCAACTTCTTGTTGGAAACAGGACCATTTCGTAATTTATTGGCTGAATCGAAGAGGTGATCAGCCTCAGACGATCGTGTGATGATCGGCCCAGGCACGTTGCAGATTGGTTGCGAGTTCGTCGATGGAACGCGGCTGACGGGAACGCGTGACGAGCACACAACCGGCGGCGGCGGCGATGCCGGCGAGCAGAAGAATAACTTTTTTCATGACTTGAACTCCGTGGGAAGATGACTGCTCCGATGGCTTGGATGCAGGGTTGGCGTGTGGTGGTGCTTGCGAGGCGGCAACACGGTTAGACTGTGGGCATGGATAAGGTTCGATTCGGCCGCGCGCTGGGGATGGGCGCACGGCAGACAGCGAAGACGGTCATGAAAGCGGTCGACGCGGCCACGGCGCCGGACCCGCGCGCCACCCGACAGGCAGGGGCGACGGTGCGGGACAAAGTGATCGAAAGTGCGGGGCGGGCGAGGACGACGAGCGCAGGCGTCAAGGAAGGCGGCAGACGCTTCGGAGTGGCGGTTTGGAAGCCGATGGTGAAGGCTTCGAGCGTTTTGTGGCTGGAGGTAACGGGCGTGTTGTTCGGGATGTTCGCGCTGGTGACGGGGACCTGGACGTGGAGCCATCGACACGATCTGGCAGCGGGCGGGGTTTTGCGGCAGCATGAATGGATCGGCGTGGGACTGTTTTCGCTATTTGTGTACTTTACGGTGTCGAGCTATACCCGGGCGGCGAAGCGGAGCCGGAGTTGAGGTCTGTTTGCCAAGATCGAGAAGTGCGGGATTGAGGTCCAGAATGGTGGCTGGGTCGGAGAAGACGGTCGGCTTTGCCGATACCCCACCCTGCCGACGATAGGACTGTCGTCGAGGATGGGGCACCCAATTGCGGTGGGTTGTAGACTTGGGTGGCTATGAAGTCAGAGAAGACCAGCTCGGGGATTCCGGTAGATGTGGTTTATGGGCCGGGCGAGCCGGGGGAGTTTCCGTTTACGCGCGGAATTCAGCCGACGATGTATCGCGGACGGCTTTGGACGATGCGGCAGTACGCGGGGATGGGCGATGCCGAGGAATCGAACAAGCGGTACAAATTCCTGCTGGCCAACGGGACAGCCGGTTTGAGCGTGGCTTTCGATCTGCCGACGCAGATTGGGTATGACTCGGACCACCCGATGTCTCTGGGCGAGGTGGGTAAGGTTGGCGTGGCGATCGATTCGATTGACGATATGACGCGACTGTTCAATGGGATTCGGCTGGATTCGATTTCAACTTCGATGACCATCAACGCGACGGCTTCGATTTTGCTGGCGCTGTATGTGGCTACTGCGCGGAGGACCGGGGCGGATGCGAAGAAGCTGACCGGGACGATCCAGAACGACATTTTGAAGGAAGATATCGCGCGCGGGACATATATCTACCCGGTGAAGCAGGCGATGCGGCTGGTGACGGATATCTTCGCCTGGGCGGTGGTGGAGGTGCCGGAGTGGAATACGATTTCGATCTCCGGGTATCACATGCGGGAGGCCGGGTCGACGGCGGTGCAGGAGTTGGCGTTTACGCTGGCTGACGGAATGACGTACGTGCAGGCGGCGATTGACGCGGGGATGGATGTGGATGCGTTTGCACCGCGGCTGAGTTTTTTCTTCAACTCGCACAGTAATTTGTTTGAAGAAGTGGCGAAGTTCCGGGCGGCGCGGCGAATGTGGGCTCGGGTGATGCGGGACCATTTCGGGGCGAGGAATCCGAAGAGCTGGATGCTCCGGTTTCATACGCAGACGGCGGGTTCGACGCTGACGGCGCTGGAGCCGGAGAACAATATCGTGCGGACAACGCTGCAGGGGCTGGCCGGGGTGTTGGGAGGGACGCAGAGCCTGCATACGAACGGCTTCGACGAGGCCCTGGCGCTGCCGACCGAGGCTGCGGCGCGGCTGGCATTGCGGACTCAGCAGGTGATCGCTTACGAGAGCGGGGTGGCTCAGACCGCCGATCCACTGGCTGGTTCTTACTATGTGGAGGCTTTGACGGACGAGGTCGAGCGGCGTGCCCAGGCTTATCTGGATACGATTGCCGGCTTTGACAAGACGGGCAAAGGGATGGGAATGCTCCGCGCCATTGAGCAGGGGTACGTGCAGCGGGAGATTCAGGGAGCCGCTTACGATTACCAGCGCGAAGTGGAAGCCGGTGAAGCAGTAGTGGTGGGCGTTAATCGCTTTGCCAGTGAAGCTGCCGGGGTTGCCGTGCCGATTCAACGGATCGACCCGGCTTTGGAGCAGCGGCAGGTGGAGCGGGTGCGGGCGGTACGGGCTCGCCGGGACAAGGCACGGTGGGAAGCGGGC
>JANXWZ010000016.1 GCA_025350865.1 Rhodanobacteraceae bacterium | reverse complement strand
GCGTGAACTATCTTCGGCACTGCTTGACGAAGTATGAGAAACATCTGGACGAAATGAGCGGTAAGGTTGGGTTTGGAGAAGGTTACGAGGAGATACGTCGTAAGATTTTCTCCAAAATCTCTGAGAACTACCTTTGGCTTGCCGACGAGTGCAAGAGACAGCAAGAGGCGTAATAATGATACAGGTCATCCACGGTGAAATCTGGAGCGAAAACTTTATTGAACTGGATCAACTCATCAGAGATTTCCAGTCCTGCGTCCGCTTCTCGTATTGCCGGTTCTCAAAGGATGGTCTGGAATTTAACGATGTGCGGAAGGCTGCAAAAGCCAAGTATCCAACGCTGAACACCCGACAAGTATCAGATGCCGTTCTTCAAGGACAAACGCACAGAGCAATTTCGTGTGGTGTAAGTTCCTGACACTGCTTGAGCGGAAGTGTATTGAGCAAGTATCGGTGGATGCACAAAATAACGATCCATGAGTCTGCTGCCTATGTGATTGGCAGGAGAGGCATGGGTTTTAACGAGAAATTGTCGTTCTATAAGGCTGACGCAAAGCGAGTGAAAGAACTGGTCTTCGGAACTCTTGCTGAAAAAAGTACATTCATGGTCGATGTGGAAGCATCTGAACGATAATATAGAAGCCGTGCTTCCAGCACTGCGGGTTAGTCTGGCAGGCCTAAAAGAGTTTGTTGGCAATATCTGGTATCGGGGTGAAACTCTCCGAGGCGAAGTCTTCCTGCAAGAACTGCTCGCAGGGAGCAAGGTTTAATTACTTTTTGGCGGTTGAAAGACCGTCTATTTAGAGTCCACCGATTTTGGTGGATTTCAGAGAGCAGGTAGTGCATGTGTGGGATTGCTGGATACATCGGAGTTTCAAAGAACTCCCAACTGACATTCAAACTCGCAACCCGCCTCTTCGAGCGGCTCGAATCCCGTGGCACGGACGCATCGGGCTTCTACGGCAGCGAGGGCGACACGATTCACTACCACAAGCAACCACTTCGGTCGGCAGTTTATGTGAGAAGCGACCCCTGGAAGAAGCTGCACGACAAGCGGTGTGAAATGCTCATTATGCACGCCAGAGGTGCGAGCCAGGGAATGGGTGCGCCCGAGGACAATCGAAACAACCACCCGTTTTTGAATCAAGAACAGACACTCGCCTTGATCCACAACGGCAGGATCACCGACGCCGAATACACCGCCCTACGGAAGAAGTACGAAGTGGAATCGGGCTGTGATTCCGAGATCCTCATACGGATCGTCGCCGGCGCGGATGCCAAGAAGGCCGCAGAAAAATTCCCCGAAGAAAAGCCCGAGGTGGCTTTGAGATTGATGGGGCTGAAGGACGTTTTCTCATTCATCAACCACGGTCACATGGCCGCAGTTGTGGCGGAAAATATCCCCGAGCAAAAATGCCTGTGGCTGTTCCGAAACGAACACCGTCCGTTGTGGGTCGCCGATACACGGGACAGCCTGGGTCAGATTTGGTTCTGCTCCACTCCCGAGATATGGACCGCTGCGGTGAATGCTATTCCCGACCTGCGACGGGTGCCTGGGTTTTCAAAGCACAAACTCTACGACCTGACTCCTAAAGAGGTATGGATGTTTTCCTTGGAAGCCGAGCAGGACATCCAGTACAGACGATTCGCGGTAAGTCAACAAGCCGCAGTGCCGTGGCAGCATGACGGCACCAAAGTGCATATCGCGGGGACCGTCCAAGATCGGAAAGAGTCAGAATTTTCAGCCGCAATGGCCTTGCTCAGAGAGACAATGGCCGACATCGATTCCGAGTGGACTAAGATTGAGGCAGAGAACTCCATTAGTCCACAGGGCTGCGAGGAGTTCCTGACAAGGCTGCACAATATCAACCAAGACTTACAAGCTGTACGTCAAGATTTGGAACACTAATGAACGATGACATCAATGAGGGGCTGGATGTCGATGACATCTTCAACCCGGAGAAAAAGAAGAAGAAGAAAGTCGATGGCGGCAAGAAGGGCAAGACTGCCGAACGTGAACTTGTCAAGATTTTCGTCGCTCGCTTCGGGGAAGGCTTCAGTCGCTCTCTAGGCTCGGGCAACCGATGGGGACAGGTCAAGAATTTGCCCAAGCACGCCAAGGATACCCTGACGGGCGATCTGTGCTGTCCCAAGGGATTCAAGTGGGTCTTGGAA
>JANXWZ010000015.1 GCA_025350865.1 Rhodanobacteraceae bacterium | reverse complement strand
CACCGGCCAGCTCTTCGCCGCGCTTCCCCCGCTAATTACCACCGACCAGCCCGTCGGAACCCTCCTGCCCGTAGTCGCAGCCGACCTCGGTCTTCCCACTACCTGCATCGTCTCCTGCGGCGGTGGAGACAACATGATGGGTGCCATCGGCACCGGAAACGTCCGCCCCGGCGTCGTCACCCTCTCGCTAGGAACCTCGTCTACCGTCTACAGCTTCCACACCTCGCCGGTGCTCGACCCTACGGGCAACGTAGCCCCTTTCTGCTCTTCCTCCGGCGGCTGGCTTCCGCTGGTCTGCACCATGAACGCCACCAACGTCGTCACCCAAACCCTCCACACCCTCGGCAAAACCGTCCACGACATCGAAGCTGCCCTCGCCGCCACACCTCCCGGCGCTAACGGCCTTGTCTTCCTGCCCTTCCTCAACGGTGAGCGTACCCCCGACCTGCCCAACGCTCGCGGCACTCTCTCCGGCATCTCCCCCATCAACTTCACGCCGGAGAACCTCATCCGCGCCGCCATCGAAGGCGTCAGTTTTGGCATTCTCAACGGCCTCGGCCTGATACAAAACGGCCAGCCGGTAGATAAAATGATGGTCATCGGCGGCGGCTCGAAATCCCCCGCCTGGCGCCAGCTCCTCGCAGACGCGTCCGGAGCCACGGTGGAAGTTCCCATACAGGAGGAGGCTGGGTGCCTCGGAGCAGCTATCCAGGCCATCTACCTCCACAGCCAATTCACAGGCTCCCCACAGACTTTCGAAGAGATTTCCAACCGCTGCGTAGCCACTGACCCCAGCCGCACCGCCTCCCCTAACCCCATCCTGCTCTCAGCCTACCGCCAGGCCCGCGCCCAATACCAAGCCACCCTGAACGGCACCTACCCAACCCAATAATTCCGGGTGCCCCATCTCAATTCCAGCCTCTCCGGAATTGAGGTGGGATCACCAACCCTACTTTCCAGCGAGAACTGTGGTGCTTCCACCAATCCTCGTCTCCACTGTAGGCCGCTGCAACCCCTTCACAATCGAAGCCGGCAGCCCACCCGTCCCAAAGTGCGCCACATAGAACGCAAAATCTGAGAAATCTCCCGCCCCAAACTCCGCCTTCTGTTCGTCGGTCGTGTACTGCTTGACCAGCGTCGGATCGTCGACCGCGCGGCCAAAGAACACGATCGCATCCCGCAGCGTCCGCCCGTTCGCCGAGTAGCCGTACAGGTCCACTCCCTGCCGCGCGGCAAACTGCGCAATCACCACCAGCGGCTGCAGCGCGAACCCCTGGTAGTGAGTGGCGTTCTCATGCCGCGCCATCTCCTTCGGAAATGCTCCATTGGCATCCAGTTCACCAATGGCTTCCTTATATGTCTCAACCCCAAACTGAAAGAGCATATCGTCCCCCGCCGCCACCCCAACTGACGTCGCCGCCAGCGCCCTCCAGTAGTGATGGTTGTTGGCGGTATCCTTGGGCCGCTCGTGCGCGATATCCTTCCGCGCCGCGTTGACCAGCCACTCCGTCACCCGCTTCTGCCGATCCGCATCCAGCGTAGCATCCGTCACCAGCACCGAGTCCGTCACGCCCGCCGCGCTCACCGTCCACTCCACCTGGTACCACGCCTGCGACGACTCATCTCGGTCGTAATCCAGCAACGCCCCCGCCTTGGCCCAGGCGTCCATTTGCGCCAGCGCACAAGCCGATTCCTGCTGGCTGCCCGTCGCCACATACTGATTCATTCCTGCCGTAATCCGCTTCTCGAACGCTGCGTACACCGTCGTCGCTTGCTTTTCCGCCGGATTGATAGGTCCGCTTGACCCGTTCAGGTAGTGGTGCGGAATCGTCATCCGCCCCTCCGGCGGCGCCACCGGGTCCAGCGACAAACAGGATCCCAGACCCCGCTTCGCAGCCTTCAATAACGTATCGTCGGTCGACTTCATTTCCGCCCGCCGCTCCGCCACATCCAACACCGAAGCCTTGCGGTCCTTCACCTGCTGCCCACCCGCCACACCCAGGCCGCAAACCACGGTCAACACCACTGCCACACTCTTCATGCCCACATCACACAGCGGAAAGCCACTGATTGTCAAAGGTGGCAAACTATTTTTGCTACCAACCCTCAAAAACACCAGCAATACCGCATGTCAAGCCCCAAAGCCACCTAAGTGGCTCATAACAAAGGAAAGATAGCTTGCGTGTTTGCTATGTCCACCCTGCTATCCTTTAGATGGAGCGGAAAAGTTCTTTTCTTGTTCGTCATCGCCCAGGGATCGGCGGTTGCCGTTGCCGTTCCCAGAATCCACCAAAATTTCGGCTAAGTCCTTTGCTTGGACGAATTTGCCGCAACCCCAATCGAATGACGAATTTGGCCACCACCATCCCGCCAAGCCATTGATTCTAATACACTTATCGAATCAACCCCCCCCCCGGGGGGGGGGGTACCCCCTAGCAGACCCGGCAACACGCAATCCCCAACAGCTTCGCCAGTTTTTCCAGCCGACCCGCCTGTAATCCCACACCAATCGCGCAATGGTGCGCCGCACCCTGCTCATTCCACTCCTGCATAAAACGCCGCGACCCGATCGAGAACCTGTAGCGACTATTCGTATTGCCAATCTCCAGAATCGGCCCCGCCACCGATTCGCCTTCCGCCACCACCAACTTCAGTGACCCATTCCCATCCTCCGCGACTGAAAGCAAAGTCACAGGCCCGTGTCTCACCGACATCTCAATCGACAGCCCGCGGCCCACCTTGCCGTGGTAGACCTTCAGCGGCCGAATCTTCGGCTTGCCATCCGCAATCGCCAGATGCCCCGGCCCATCGTGCCCCATCAGAATCACATCGTCTATATAGTCGTTCGCATAGTACTCGGTGAATGATCCGCCCGCACCCAGGCAATCCAGTATCTTCATCGCCTGCGCGTTCTTGATCTCCAACTCGCCCGCCACCGGAATTCCACGTGCTGTCAGCAGGCTGTTCCCGATGATGATTGAGCTCAGCGTGTCCTCATTTTCCGCGATCCCTGTCCCCTTGTAGTAGTACGCCAGTGATCCCAACCGGTACTTAGCCATCAGCCTGTCCAAAGCGACTGAGGTCCGGGCCGCCCGTTCCAGTTCGTCCTTCGAGCAATCCTCCTGCACGTCGAAGGCAACGCGCATCTCCGCCACACGCGCCGCAATCGCCGGATCGGAAACCTCGCGCCGCAACGCCGAAAGTTCGTCCACCTCCACGATCTCAACATGGGTCCCAAACACCGCAGCCTGCAGCGTCAGGTCCGAGTAGATGTCCAGCATGCCGCTGTAGTAGTGGCCCATCACACCCAGCCGGTTGTGCTCCATCGCATGAGCCACCCTCGACGCAGCAATCCAGTCCGCGATCTCCACCCACGCCGAATCGCTCGCATCCATCATCCCCGTCACCTGGTGGAAGTCGATCCCGCAGCGCCGAAACACGTTCGAGATTTCCGGCACCGAACACGCCTGGCAATGCGCCAGCCACTCGCCAGTCATCGCCGTCCGATCCGTCATCGCGTTGAACGCCGCATAGTCGATCGCGGCCAGCGGTGACAGGTTCAGCAGGATCACCGGCACCTTCGACCGCCTTACAACCGGCAGCACTGTCGAAGACAGCGCGTACGTGGCCACATGCAGAAAAATCAAGTCAACATCGGCTTGCCGGAACCCATGTCCCGCAGCCATCGCCTTCTCGGCGTCGTCTACCATGCCAAGGTTCACGACCTCAACCCCAGACGACTGCAGCCGTGCGGCGATCTCGCGGTTGTACGCTTCCAGGCGTTCGCGCAAACCCGCAAACTGCCCCCAGTAGGTATCCAACCCGATGCTGAACAGCCCCACCTTATGCGTCTGATCCATGTTGGTTTATACTCCGACCGCTAAACTTTCGACTCTGAACTCGAAGATAAGCCTTCGCGATATGTCGCCTATCGCCGGTTCACCGGGCAGTCGACCGACGACACAACATAGTCCTTCATCTCCGCGCCGGGATACAACTCCGCGAACGCCTTCGCGACGCTAGCCGCGACCTGCGGAGTCTCAGCCGCGCCGCGTCGAATCGCAACGGAATAGAGGAACGAATTGCCGCCAATCACGGTATATTCCTGGAGCAATCTCGGCGAACAGAACATCGCCTGCCGTTGCCACGTGTAGTCGAAGTGCGGAAACCAGATAAACGCGGGTTTGCGATCCAGCAAGCGGTCCATGTCGAAGCCATGCAACGCAATATCGTTATCGTTCAGCCCTGCCAGGTCGATGACGTTCACCTGCGGAGCTGACACACCAATGATCCCGACCTCGCTGGTTGCAATCACAGTTCCAGCCGCCAGCGGCTTCACCACATTGTTCGCAATCAGACTCGCCGTACTGAACCAAACCTGCTCCGGCAGATCCTTACCCGCAGAAAACACCAGCCTGGGAGCCGCATACGGCGCCACATACTGCCGCCTCTGCGACCACCGATGCAGCGGCCTCCAACCAACCGCAGCGACGCCAGCCATCAACAACGCAGCAACTGCAGCCATTCGCCAACGCTGGCCCAGCATCTGCTTCCAGTTCATTTGTACCGTGAGGTCCATCATCCACAGGGCAGCCACAATCACCGGAGCTATAAACGGCACATAGTACCGCGAGAACGATCCCATGATCTGCGTGACTGTCGTCAGATAACCGAAGGTCAGCAACACCGGCACAAGATAGACAATGGCAATCCGCGCGGTGCGCCATCTGACACACATCATTGGGAACGCCAGAATCGGCACTGCCAGCAGCAGAACGTCCCGCATGTACACATCCGGCGGAAACCGCTGCGCGCCCACATAGCCGAGGTAGGCATGACCCGCCTTCATATAGAAACCAAGAGGAAACCAGGCATGGAAATATGCCCGGTAGGCAATTCCATACAACGCCAGCAATCCGCCAAACGTAACTCCCCACCGAAGCAGCTCACCGCGCCGCCTCGTGTCCAACAGCAACGCACCGGAAAGCAGCGGACCGAGCACCGCCAACAGCCCATTCTCCGGGCGGACCGACACCGCGCACACTCCCAGCACAGCCACGAGCGTCGCTGTCCGGCGGTCCGGGCGGTCCGCTGCACACCACGCCCATATCGAACAGCACAGCGCTGCATTCACTGCGAACGAAAGCATCGTATCCATGCCATTGACCATGTTCGGCAGGAAGAAACGTACATTGACCAGCACTACAATCAACACCGGCAGAATCAGCCAGAAACGCTTCAACAGCGCAGACGTGGCCAGCTTCGACGCTCCCCACGCGATCAATGCCATCCCGGCAATGCCGAAGAGGAAGCTCTCCAGCGCAAGCGGCTGACCGTGGCGGAACGGCAGAAATACCATTGGGATTACCGCGACGAACCATCCCAGGCTCGTCATTCCGCCGGTGTGTACGCCGTCCGGATTCCAGCTCACGCCAAGGCCTTGCCGCAGATGGATAGCGTACCGCTCGAACATGAACGCATCGTCGAATCGCAGCGGCCTGCTCAGGATCAGTCGGACTGCATAGATGACAACACACACGGCAGCCACGTTCAGCAGTGCGACCAGCCAGCTGGGAACGACGTTGTCGCGGCTCGTTGGATTCGTGGTCATCAGGTGATCCTTAGTCTATGTCAACCTACCGCCCAGCAATCGAATGCAGCAGTGCGGCGTACCGCTTCGCAATGGGTTTGCGCTCAAAGGTCGCAATCTTCTCCCGATCCGGATCGAAGTTGCTCGCCAGAGTAGCACCGCGCCCAGCAGCATCAACAAACAGTCGCCGCATGTCCACGACGTTTGAGCTATCCGCCCACCACCCCGCACGAAGCCCCTCCAGCAGCCGTCGAATATCGCCGTCCGGATGAACGCACGCGAGGATCGGCTTCCCTGCCCCCACGTAGTCGTAAAACTTCGCCGAGACGTTTAGCCGGTCGTGCGAGATCAGCAGCACGTAGTCGGTCTCGTTCATCGCCGCCAGCGCCTCCGCCTGCGGCAGATAGCCCTTCAGTTCGACCAGGCTTCCAAGACTGAGCAGCGTGTCGCGATACGCATCTTCGATCTGGCCGATGAAGCGGAAGAAGAATCGCTCCTTCACCTCTGGCGGTAAAGACTTCAGCGCTTCTACGAGCTTTGTAGGCTCGGTCGACCCGTAGATGCTGCCCACATACGTGACGATGATCCTGCCATCCGGCGCGGGTTTCCTTGCACCAGCCGGACGCAGGCGAGTCGCGTCGAAGCCGTTGGGAAGGTAGAGAAACTTGGCGTCCGCCTGCTCCGGATACCGGCCGCGAATCTCGCGGTTGGCTGCCTCGGTCACCGACACCACCGCAACCGCAGACTTGACCGCGTTCGCCTCCGCCCTGCGCGCAAACGCCTGAGCCTTCTCACTTGTGCTGCCAAACGAAAATGCAGCAACATCGAACGCCGTAGCAATCCATTCGTCGCGGAAGTCGAGAACGATCGGGAGCTTCGGGAACTCCTTGTGCAGCCGCTCCGCAACCAGAACATTACTGTAGGGAGCAGCAGTGATCAGCACCAAATCGATCTTTCGCTCCCGCACAATGCGCCGTGCAGCCCGCGACAAAATCGGGAGCCACGTCACCTGCGGGTCGGGGAGCATCAGGTCCTGCACCAATCGCTTCAACAGACCCCGCTTCGTCGGAGCGCTGGCAACCGGAGCCTTTGGAGCCGCAGCAGCGCTCTTCCCTCTTCCACTCAACATCCGCTTCAGCCACTTCTTCACGCCGAACGGCAGATCGAGTGTCATGGTTCGATGGATCGTCACTTCGGCCGGAATGTCGCGTAAATGCGACTCGTCCGCGCCTACCGACGATGGGTTCCGCGTCGTCAGCACATCCAGACGAATATCAAACTCCGGAAAGTATCGTGCGAGGCTGGCAGCGCGAAGCGTGCCGACCCCGCCAGCCGGAGGGAACGCGTAGGTGACGAGCAGCACGTTCAGTTTGCTCATGCCTGCGATAGTCCTCGGCCTGGCTGTCCATGTCGCGTCGTCACTCGGCTCAATCCTCTTTGCTACTTTACAGGATGAATTCGCCCAAACAGAATGATGAGGGGCATCAGGCTTACATCGTTCGGGTGACGCAGCACGACGTAGAATTGCCAGATGCGACAAACGATCCGCGGCGAATTTCGGTCTTCGGCTTTGGGATTCGGGTGCGGATCGGTCATGGGACGCGTCGGCAAGTCCGCCTCCCTCCGCGCTATGGGCGCGGCCTGGGATGCAGGCATCACCCTCTTCGACACGGCGCGCAGCTACGGCTTCGGCGAGGCTGAGGCTGTTCTCGGAGACTTCCTCTGCGGCAGGCGCGACCAGGCTGTGATAGCCACCAAGTTCGGCATCGCGGCCCAGCCCCTAACCCCGATCAAGCGCGTCGCTGTCCCGCTGCTACGAATCGCAAAACAACTGCCCGGGATCGGCAGACGCCTGAAGCGCGGGGCTAACGCAATCACAGAGGGCCAGTTCTCGGTGTCCGGCCTGCGCTCGTCCCTTGAGGCCAGCCTCAAAGCGTTGCAGACCGACCGAGTCGACATCCTCTTCCTCCACGAAGCAACACCCGAGGCTCTCCACAATCAGGAGTTGATGTCGGAGTTGGAAGCCCTCGTCCGTGCGGGCAAAGTCCTCCGCGTCGGCTTGTACGGAAGCCCCGAAATATGCGCCCACGGGCTGACCGATGGTCCCCCAGTTCTGAAAGCCATGCAGTTTGGTGCCGATCTAATGGATTCGGCTGCAATGCAACTTCCGGACCACAACCGCCGAGGTGCGCTGCTCATCGGCAATCATCCCTTCGGCAGCGAGGACCGCGTCGCGCGCACCTCCGCAATGCTGGCAGCGATGGCAGTCGACGAAGCCGTCCCCGCCGAGCTCCGCGACAAGCTCTGGGGTCTCAATTGGGATGGTGTCCTCGAAGCTGTCCTCGGCATGTGTCTCGCCCGCACAGACGCTCTCGTGTTCTCCATGATGCGCGAACAGCATATCCAGCACAACGTTCGTGCCGTTGAAATGTGCCGCTTCAGTGCAGGCGAGCTGGACCTGATGCAGAGTCGGATGCGGGGCGTGAGGCCGTGAGTGAAACGGTATGTCGTTTGTCACGACCCACACCCGCTCCGATTGTGTTAAGCTAGAGAACGTACTTGAGTGCAGCTTTGTGGCTGGCGGTTTGGACAGAAACCGCGAGTATCGCCAGAAGGACCGGCGAAAAGCGAGCCTCAGGAAACGTCTGCAAAGAGCAACCTACTCACTCAGGTTCCGCAGATGGTTGATGTTGTATTGAGTGGGGACGTAGCTCAGTTGGTTAGAGCGCTGCCCTGTCACGGCAGAGGTCGCGGGTTCGAGCCCCGTCGTCCCCGCCACTAAACCAAAGAAAACAAATGGTTTATGGCACAGTGACAAAAGAATTTGAAGCCCGCGAGGGTGCTGAAGGGTGCTGAATGATTTTAGCGCCCTTTTTGCTGTCCGGTAGTAGAAGCGTCCCCTGTCGCGAGGGTGCTGGCGAGGGTGCTGAGTTTTGGCCTTTTCCGTCACTCTCTGGCAACCAACCTGAGAGCGGCAGGAGTTGACCTCAAGACCGCGCAGGAACTCCTTCGTCACGCCAACTCCCGGATCACTCTCGACGTGTACACGCGAGCGATCTCCGCGAACAAACGCGACGCCAACAATAAAGTCATGGAGATGGTGTTGGAGGCCGGAAAAGGCCAAAACTCAGCACCCTTGCCAGCACCCTCGCGACAGGGGACGCCTCTACTACCGGACAGCAAAAAGGGCGCTAAAATCATTCAGCACCCTCGCGGGCTTCAAATTCTTTTGTCGCTGTGCCATAAACCATTTTTTTTCTTAGGTTTATGGCGGGGACGACGGGGCTCGAACCCGCGACCTCTGCCGTGACAGGGCAGCGCTCTAACCAA
>JANXWZ010000232.1 GCA_025350865.1 Rhodanobacteraceae bacterium | reverse complement strand
GCACGAGTCCATCGCTCGTGGGTAATAGAATGAAGGACCCCAAAGAAATAATCATCGGAACGAGCGAAGGCGTATAAGGCGTTACTTGGGATACTTCCCGCAGGAAGCCAAGAGAATATTCGGTGCTTTCCGTGACCAATCGTAACAATGAAACGGTTCAGCCCGGCTACCGCTACCCGCAAATCAGCCGCGTTGCGACGGTGTAGCCACCAATTCTGTCTGGGCTTGGCGGAGTCCTCCGGTCTCTCCGCTGCGAGCCTCTCATCAGCAATGTTTTTCTTAAGTAGCTGGAATGGGGCCTCATATTGTGCGGCTTGCTCGCTGGTCATTCCGAAGAAATCGATCAACCATGCCTGTCTATCTCGTTCGGTTATGTCGATAGCATTCAAAAACCTACGAAGTACGTCTGAATTATGTCGCCCATTCACGTTGACCGGAAGCCGAAGCAGACGCTGAGCCACATGGTCGCTGATATCAAACGGTCCACCCTTCTCCAATGCCCGAAGACAAAGGTTCCGGTTTTCAGCCAAACGAAGAGCCTTTGTAACGTCAAGCAGGCTAGTCAGATCAGCATTAATACTTTCGACCGCTTCTCCATTAAGAAGCCTCGCTGATTCTTCCCCGGAGTCAAAAGCCACAATTGATACATGCACCACGGCGTTTTCAAGCCTCCACTCGCGGTCGCTCCAAGCTAGGAATATGTCTCCACTTTCTTTGATCCGGTCTAGTACACGCCTGTTAACTCCGCCCCTTATTGCCTGCGTGGCGATGAGGCCTACCCTCGTTCGATGATGAGCTTTGATCTCGGTTCGTGCTCGCTCAAACCAATAAGTCACTAAATCCGCCCCGGCCGGGACGCGATTTTCGTAAAGATAGTGAATTGCGTCCATGTCTGCGTCACCCAACTTTTGGCGCACACGATTTCCCCCCAGAAAGGGGGGATTGCCAACGATGTAGTCGACTTCTTCCCATTCAGGCTCGCTAGGATGACCCTTTGGCCACTCTTTCGATTTTGCTTCTTCGTTAAAACGCAAAATTGCATTCTCGTGCTCGATGTTGTCGAGCTTGTGGAGGACGGGCTTGGGCTGGTCGTTGTAGCTATGGTCTCGCTTCCACTGGAGCAGGCCGATCCAAACCACGGCAGAGGCGATCTCGTGCGCGTAGAAGTCGATCTCGATGCCGTAAAGCTGCGCGGGGGTCGGCATGGATTCTACCGGAAGGAGCAGGCCGCGCTTGAGGCCGAAGGTGCGGGCTTCTTCCCATAGGTCAAGCAACTGCTTCATGGCGATGTACAGGAAATTGCCGGAGCCGCAGGCGGGGTCGAGGATGCGGACCTTGCTCAGACTCTCAGCCCATGTTGTGAGCAGCTTGTTGGCGGGACGGTTGGCGCGGAGATTGCGCGTCGGGCGCTGGGTTTGGGGCTGGCCTTCTTCCGCTGACAGCGCCTCCTCTATGGCCGTTTGCGTTGCTGCCCACTCGCGGCGGAGCGGCGTCATGACGACAGGCTCGACGAGCAGGAGGATATCGTCGGGCGAGGTGTAGTGTGCGCCGATCATGGAGCGCTTGGCGGCATCGAGGGACCGCTCGAAGAGTGTGCCGAAGATGGATGGTTCGATCTGCGACCAGTCATGCCTGGCGGCCTTGCGGAGGATGTCGCAATCGGCGTTATTGAGCTCGATGGTGGCGGTGCCGTTGAAGAGGCCGCCATTGAACCAGGGGATGATGTCCGCGCCAAAAAAGACGCCGTCGTTGCTCATCGCCTTGAACAGCTCCGGCAATTGCGTGTTGAACATGACGCGGGACCGGTGGCTCGCGTCAACGAGTTTGCGGAAGACATTGTTTGGGATAAGGCCGATGGAATCCGCAAAGAGGCAGAAGACGATGCGGATAAGGAAGTGCGCGATCTCTTCCTTGGTGTGCGGGGTGGGGCTGGTGGCGCGTTCGAGCTCCAGTTGCTGGGCGAGCTTGAGGAGGTCGGTTGCGGCGTCGCGCGTAACGCGCTCGGTGACGGCCTCCGGGCGGAGCATGTTGCGGTCGCCGAACACATAACGGAGAACGTCTTGCGGGAGGACGGCAGAGGTGGGGACAGGCTGGTTCTTGCGGAGTTCTTCAAGGTCGAACTTGTAGACGCGGGAGCGCTGGCTGTCGAACTTGGTGTGGACCTCGAAACGCTTGAAGTCGCAGACGATAAGCAGTGGCGGATTTTCGAGGTCTTCGTGGTACTCGTTTAGCTGCTTGTAAGCCTTGTTCAGGTCCCCACCGGGCAGCTTGTACTCCCACGCAAAGGCGTCGCGCTTCCAGACGTCGGCAAAGCCGGAGCCTCCGCCCACCTTGGTGACGTGCTTTTCGAAGGTGTAGTTGGTCCCTACAATGTCTTCTTCTGTGGGATGGGGTACGCCGAGTGCCTCGCAGAGGTCGCGGAAATGCTGCTGATAGGCAGACTTCTCCGTCAGTTGGGTCTGTTGCCATTTGATGGCAAACGATGTGAGGTCAAGTGGCATGTGCTCGCACCATTCTGACAGAGAGGAGGGCTTTGCAGAAGGCGGTCGACTATTTGATGACTCTCAGTCAGCACGATGCACTCACGTGTCAACCACACCACCAGCGCAGGCCACGCGGGTTGCGCGCGACCTGATCGGGTGGCAGTGTGACTCTCCGGGAGCAAGGCCTGATCGGCCTACGCCTGCGACACCAGCCCCGCAACAACTCCGGCGAATTTGTCGAGTATCTCGTACCAGCCCTCGAGTTGCCCGGTATCCTTTGCGCTTTCCATGGTTTCATTGCCAGTAAAGGTGAGCTTCGTCTGGCCGTTTCCGAGGTCCTCAAAGAGGACCACGTCGCAGGCATCTTCAATGGCCTGATGCTCGATGCCATACTCCGCGGCCTCCACCTTGTTGCCCTCCGCGTCGGCAAAGAACATCGATAGCACGATCTTCTCGTACGGAACGATCTCGTGGTATTCGCCGCCGTTCCAGAAGTCCTGCCCATCGGGCGTTCTCATGCAGCAGAGGAACTTCCCTCCCACGCGGAAATCCATTCTGCAAACGGGCGAGGTAAATCCCTTGGGCCCCCACCACTGCATCACGAATTGCGGGTCGGTCCACGCCTTCCAAACCAGTTTGCGTGGAGCATCGAACACGCGTGTCACAACCATCCGCTCTGTCTCGTTACCTGTTTGTCTGGTCATTTGTTGCCTCCGTGTTTTTCATTTGATTGACTACCGCATCCAGCTTGTCGAAACTCCCTTCCCAGAAGCGGCGATACGAGAAGGCCCATTCGCTGACCGTCTTGATCGCCTCTGGCCGTAGCGTGCACACACTTTCTCGTCCACGCTTGGTTTTCACCACAATCCGCGCCCGCACCAGGTACGCGATGTGTTTTGAAATCATCTGCTGCGAGAGTGCAAACGGCTCGGTCAACCCGTGCACCGAGGCTGGGCCGCGCGAGAGGCGTTCAATCATCGCCCGCCGGGTCGGATCAGACAGAGCCGCAAATGTTGTATCCAAACTATTCACAACCAAATGGTGGTGGATTATTCGCATATGTCAAATTTGAACTCTTACCATCGCCGGGGGATACCATCGAGAGGTGACTTCGCTGCTTCCAATCGTCCCCTCCCCGCTTGCAGAATCCAGCGCCATCGCGCTCGAATGGCCGCGCCTCCGCGAGCACATTGCCGCCAAGGCCGTCAGCCCGCTCGGCCGAGCCTTCACGCTCGCGCTCGAACCCTGCACCGATATCTCCTGGATCACCTCGCAGCAGACCCGCACCGCCGACATGCGCGGCTTCCTGAACGGCGGCGGGTCGTTCGACTTCCACGGCCTGTTCGATCCCGCGCCGCTGCTCGACAAGGCCAGAATCCCCGGTTCGGCGCTCGAACCGCTGGAGATTCTTGCGCTACTGAACGTCGTCGAGCGGATCGCGGCCTGGCGTAACCACCTCACTACGGTCGAATCAGCACGCCGCCTCGGCTCCGGAATTCGCGCACTGACAGAGCCTCTGCTTCCCCACGACCTGGCCCCGCTGCTGCGCTCGCTGCGCGGCAAGATCGAAGCCGACGGCTCCATCTCAGACGACGCCAGCCCCGAGCTTCGCCGCATCCGCCGCGCCATGGAAGCCCAGCATCGAGCCATCGAAGCTAGCCTGCGACGAGCCGCGCGGGCTCTGCGCGAGGACGGCAGCACGCAGGAAGACATCATCACGGTGCGCGGCGAACGCTTCGTCATTCCGATCAAGGCCGAGTTCAAACGCAAGGTTCCCGGCGTCATCCACGGATCTTCTTCGTCCGGCCAGACCGTCTTTGTGGAGCCGATGGAGACGATCGAGCAGAATAATGAGCTCGTCCGGCTGCTGGATGAAGAGCAAAGCGAAATCCACCGGATTCTTGTCTCGCTGACGACCGGGCTCGCCAGCCACACTGTCGCGATCACACTTGGTGCGGAGATTCTCGCCGAGGTGGAATCGCACTTCGTTCGGGCGCGGTTTTCCATTGAGCTCGACTGCGCAACGCCTACGTTTGGCGACAAACTGTCGCTGAAGAATGCCCGCCATCCATTGCTCGAACTCCGAATGCGCGGCGAAAATGCGAAACCAGTGGCGCTCACGCTCGCGCTGGAATCCGACGCGCGCCAGCTCATCATCTCCGGCCCGAATACCGGGGGCAAGACCGTCTCGCTGAAGACGACCGGGCTGCTTGCGCTGATGGCTCAGGCTGGCCTTCCGGTACCTGCAGAGGAAGCTGCGTTTCCGCTTTTCACCGCCATCTATGCGGATATCGGCGACGCGCAGTCGATCGAGCGCAACCTGTCGAGCTTCTCCGCGCACGTGGTCAACGTGAACCACATCTCGCGCCACGCCGACGAATCGTCGCTGGTCCTGCTGGACGAACTGGGCTCCGCGACAGACCCGGAAGAGGGCGCTGCGCTGGCGGTTGCCGTGGCCGCGCACTTCCTCGAACTGCACTGCTGGACCTGTATCACCACGCACCTCACGTCGTTGAAGGTCTACGCGGCGTCGCGGCCTGGAGTGCTGAATGCGGCCGTTGGCTTCAACCAGCAGACGCTCGCGCCAACCTATGAGCTGAAGCTCGGCGTACCGGGAGCGTCGGCCGGGTTGAACATCGCGGAACGCCTTGGCATGCAGGCGGAGATCATCACCGCCGCCCGCGCCCAACTGACCACGCAACAGGTAGACATCGGGCAGTTTCTGGATTCGCTGCACGAGCAGCTTTCGGCAGCGACGGGCGAGCGGGTGTCGTTGAAGCGCCGGTTGGAAGAGGTCGCGGCAGAGCGGGCCAGGATTGAAAGCGAGGGGCGCAACGAGCAGAAGCAGCGCACACGCGAACTGGAATCGAAGTTGAACCAGTTGCTGGAGGACTTCGAGGCGCAACTGCGTGAATCCGTGAAGGACATCGAGGACAAGACCGTTGCCCGTAAGATCGCGCGCGACTCGGCGCTGCGCATGTCCCGCGTCCGGCGCGAGTTTTCCGAGCAGTTCTCGTCCACCGTCCTGGCCCACACTACGGGCGCCGACAAGGGCGACCCGAACGCCCGGCCGAGCCTCCCGAAGCCTGCCAAGGCGATCAAGGTCGGCGATTTGGTGCTGCTGAAATCGATGGGACGGCAAGCGCGGGTGGAACGCCTGCTCGACCCCAGCAGCGTCGGCGTTCCGACTGCGTTCGAGGTCTCGATGGGCCAGATGAAGATGCGCGTCACCCGCGCCGACATCGTCGAGATTGAGACCGTCAAGGTAGCCACGCCGCTCGAAGCCGCCCGCCGCCGCGGAGGCGTCACAGTCCGCACCAACGCCGACCTCGACTACACGCCATCCGAGATCAACGTAATTGGCCGCACCGCCGCCGAAGCCGAAGACGAGGTGGAGAAGTACATCGACCGCGCCTTCCTCGCCGGTCTTCCGCGTGTACGCATCGTCCACGGCACTGGGATGGGCGTGCTGCGTCGCACACTACGCGAATTCCTCAAATCCCACCCTCACGTCGCCACCTTCGCGGAGGCTGGCCAAAATGAGGGCGGGCAGGGAGCTACGCTGGTGGAGTTGCGACAGTGAGCATCCGATTTGCCTAAAACATTAGGCATAACAGCCAATATTTAGCATAGAGCGATTCGACCTGCATGCCGACGGAACGTATCGCGGGTTCGAGGACTTCTGTGTGCTGAACGCGCGGCGCACAGATCAGAAGTACATGGGCAGTTATGAGACTCGCGTGATGCGGCGTTTTCAGCAGTTTGCCAACTCGCCGGACGTCAACGCGGAGAGCCTGCAACTCTTCAAGCTGATCGTCTTCAACTGCGCGATCCGCAACGGCGACGCCCACTTGAAGAACTTCGGCGTGGTGTACGACGAGGTTCTGGGATCGGCACACCTCGCACCGGCCTTCGACCTGGTGACGACGACGGCCTACCTGCGCGCGGACAAGATGGCCTTGACGTTGAACGGGTCGACGGAGTGGCCGACGGCAAAGGAACTGGTACGGTTTGCAAACGGCCGGTCGCTGGCCTCAGGGCATGATATTCGGCAAATATTCGAGAGAGTTGCCGACGCGCTCGCCGATACCGGTAAGGCAATTCAGCAGTATGCCGAAGAGCGACCCGAGTTCGCCGAGGTTGGCGCTCGAATGTTGGAAGAATGGGCTGTGGGAGCGAAAAGTCTTCAGGCCGGGTAGTGAATCGCTGACGATCCGACAGCCTTCATCTTTGAATTGCCGCGCGTTCGGATCGTCCAAGTTACGGGGCCCGGCGGAGCAATTGGCGACCGTTCGATCACGTTGGGGAAACTTTGGAATTCGTTCCAGTGAAGTCGCCGATAGCTGCGTTCTACTTGCGTTGCTACCGACAAGCCGACTTATGTGGACTAATCGGGTCTTGGGGGCGTTTGCACTTTTTAATAGCACCATTTCGCAGAAAGAGCTGGGTGGTTTAGGCTTTCCTTGTTTAAGCGATCAGCGAAGCAACTGGGAGTATTGTTGATCCCAGGGATTACCCTACATATCATGTCCTTCGTAAACATACAAGCCGCTCCCGGGGTTGAGATCGTTGCGCTCCAGGGAAATGCAGTGTTTGCTGATCACTCGCGCCATAACCGTGACGGTGTCGATCGTGAAGAAGGGATGAGACGCCTGGCTCGTGTCTTTGCGGAGCAGCCCGAGCGCATACTCCAGGAACTAGTGGACGTTGCCAGAGAACTCTGCCGGGCCGATAGCGCAGGTGTAAGTATCGCAGAGGCCGGCAATGATCCCCCCACGTTCCATTGGGCCGCGACAAGTGGTAAGTATGTGCCGTTTCGCAATGCAAAGTTGCCCTACGATTTTGCCCCATGCGCTATCTGCCTTGAACGCGATGCGCCCCAGCAATTCCGAGTAGGGCAGGCCTTCTTCGATATCCTTGGGGTTTCAGCAGATGTCGTGACTGATGGACTGCTCATCCCCTGGCAAGTGGAAGACATGCGCGGCACGATCTGGGTTGTGGCACACGGAGAAGCCGACGCGTTCGATGGGTACGACTACGAGACTGTGCAGGGGCTCGCTGACTTTGCCGCAATCGCGGTTAGACATCAACGCCAGCAACAAAGACTATTGGAGCAAGTCGCGGCTTCGGCGGCCTTGAGTTTGGCAAACGACCTGGCCCACCAAATCAACAATCCGCTCCAAAGCCTGACGAACGTTTTGTTTCTGGCAGAATCTGGCCATGATGGTCAGGATGGCGTAACCGTCGCACGCTCAGCAATTCCACATCTTCAACGCCTGACCGATCTCGTCGGCAAGTTGCTGGCGTCGGCGCTCTTGAAGCCGAAGAGTTGATTGACGCCGTGTGGAGCGCGGGGAGTTTTATGACGCTAGGTACCGACAAACGCTCTTCTGTTTACCAACATACCGGCAGGAAAGAAGATCTGTACCTATGTTCGGCCTACGCAAGAGGCATTGTGCTCCCCTGAAACTAACCTGTTCCGCCATATCACGTTTGCCCGCGAGTTTGGCCTGACCACGCTACGTTTCCTTGAAAGTCTCGCGTTTCTCCCGAAAACGGCGGTAGCGATCAAGAAGCGATGCTGGTCCACGCACCCGGAGAAACACGAGGTTGCCTTCGAAGTGCTTCTCTTCGATAATCGCGCCGCCTTCGAGCGAGGCCAGGATGGACCCTTCCGATTGCGGCAGGCGAAAGCTGCCTTCGATCAGCGGGTCGGCTACCAGCGCGGCGTCGATGGCGGTCAGGAGTTGTTCGAGGCCCGTACGTTGCAGCGATGAGACTGGAATGGCTTCGCGATCGGTGGAGAGGTGCGCCAGTTCCTGCGGCGGGACGAGATCGATCTTGTTCAGCACCTGGATGACGGGTTTGGTCGAGACGGAAAGCTCGGCCAAGACCTTTTCCACCTGCAGCTTCTGCTCTTCGCGGATGGGGTTGGCGGCGTCCTGGACGTGGATCAGGACTTCGGCTCGCTCGACCTCTTCGAGTGTGGCGCGGAAGCTGGTCACCAGCGTGTGAGGTAGGTTGCGGATGAAGCCGACGGTGTCGGAGAGCAGGATCTTGCGGCGGGAGGGTAGCTGCAGCTGCCGGAGTTTGGGGTCGAGGGTGGCGAACATGCGGGCGGATTCGAGCACGCCAGCCTCGGTAAGCGCGTTGAAGAGCGTGCTCTTGCCCGCGTTGGTGTAGCCGACGAGTGCGACCACCGGCACCGGGACTGCCTCGCGACGCTGCCGCTGCTGGCGGCGGATGCGGCGGACGGCGTCGAGCTGGGTCTTGATGTGGTCAATGCGCACGTTGATCTTGCGGCGATCGGTTTCGAGCTGGGTTTCGCCCGGGCCGCGCGTCCCGATGCCGCCGCCGAGCTGTGACATGGCTCGACCGCGTCCGGCGAGGCGAGGCAGTTGGTATTCCAGCTGGGCGAGCTCGACCTGAAGCTGGCCTTCGCGGGTGCGGGCGTGGCGGGCGAAGATATCGAGAATGAGCTGCGAACGGTCGATAACGTGGCAAGGAAGTCGGGCTTCGATGTTACGCAACTGGGAGGGGGTGAGGTCGTGGTCGAACAGGACCAGCGACGCGTTGGTGGAGGCGACGGCCGCTACGATCTCTTCGAGCTTGCCCTGGCCAACGAGGCTGGATGGGTCGGGCTTCTGGCGGCGCTGGACGAGCGTGGCCGCGATAGTCGCACCGGCTGAGCGAGCTAGTTCCTCGAACTCTGCGCGGCCCGCGTCGAAGTCGAGGGTGGCGGCTGGCTCGCTGAAGTCTTCTTCTCCGGCAACGACTGCGGCTGCGGTGCGGGCGAGTCGAGCGGCTGCCGTAATCTGCTTGCGCTTGCGGAGTTCGCCGGTGAACTCGACCACGACTAAGACAGCGAGCTCTGTCTGAGTCTGCGAGGTACGCAGCTCGCGGGCGAGGAGCGCCGCATCCTGTGCGGCGCTTGCTTCGACAAGACTGCGACGGACGGTCTTTCCCCGATTGCGGCGGGATTGCGGTTGATCCGGTGCGTCTTCCGACGGGGACTTCTTGCTGGTCAAATTTATCTCGCTTCAGGGCCGACTCCGACCCGCTATTGCAATGATACTGGTTGTGCTTTTAACAAACCGAACCCCCGCAGTTGTGCGGGGGTTCGGATTTGTTCCAGTCGGTTGTTGGTTTAGAAGTCGATGCGTGCCGAAACCTGACCGGTACGCGCTCCGCCATTGTCGGCGGAGATCGTTCCGCTGATGCGGCCAAACGTCGTGGAGGTGATGTTCAGGTTCGGATCGCCGAGGTTGGTGTGGTTGAGGACGTTGGTGAAGGTGCCTTCGACGCGGAAGCGGATGCCCTCTGTGATCGGGAACGATTTGCTGACTCCCGTTGACAGATTGACGGTTCCCGCGCCGATGACCGAACCCACCGGAGCATTGCCGAAGCGTCCGATCGGTAAGGGAGCCGGGCCGGAGCCGCTGCCGGTGGTGCAGGATGTGCCGGGCTGCCACTTGGGGTAGCCGGGGCAGGTAAACGCAGCCGAAGTGACCCAGTTGAGGCGAGTGCGGTTGGCGGGTGTCTGGTTGACACCCTGAACCACGTCGACGTGCTGGGTGCGGTGGCCGCCGTCAAAGCCAGCCTTTGAGCCGTTCAGGCCCGAACCGGTTCCGGACGGGTCGCCCTGTCCGCTGGGGAAGTACGGCGTCTGGTATGGGCCGGACTGCCACAGGAAGACGTTCGAGACACGCCATCCGCCGACCAGCAGGTCGAGGGCGCGCGGCATGTCGGCGCCGAACTGGCGTCCGCGGCCCAGGGGCAGGTCGTAGATCATGGTGGTGCTCCAGCGGTGGCGGCGGGTACCCGTCACGTTGCCGAAGTCAGCCGAGCGCTGCAGGATGGAGGTCGCGCGGCCGCCGCCCGTCTCGCCGGCAAAGCCCGTATTGTTGGGTCCCTGATTGTCGGAGAGACCCTTGGCGAACGTGTATGCGCTGTTGAACTGCAACCCGCGCTGGAAGCGGTGATTCGCTTCGATCTGCAGCGAGTTGTAGGTAGAGTTGGCACCCGTTGCGCGGGTGTTGATGCGACCCCAGTTGGGGAACAGGCGTGCGCTCAGCGGCGCGTTGTTTGCCGAGACTGTCGATGAGAACGGAAGCGAGTTCTCGTCCGGCGCCCACACGAGCTGACGACCGTTCGAGCCGATATACGACACGCGTGCGGCGTAACCGCTGCCAAAGTCATGGTCGACGCTCATCGTCCACTGTTCGGTGTAAGGCGTCTTCCAGACTGTGCTGTTCGCAGTACCGAAGTACGAGGTGCCGTAGCAGTTGCTGCAGCCGCCGTTGCCGGCGCCGGAGTAGATCACTGGCCACTGGTAACCGATCGCATGCGTGGTCGTGTTCAGGGTGTTGGTGTACTGCGAGGTCTGCGCCTGCAGCGTTCCGGTGAGCGAGTAGAAGCTGCCGCCAAGCTCGGTGATGTTGTACATCCCGAACCCTGCGCGGACGACCGTCTTCTCGTCATGGAAGGGACGATAGGCGAAGCCGAAGCGCGGCATGAAGCGGAGGTGCGGGTACCTCTTCAGCCCGCGCGGATAGCCTGCTGCGCTGTTGCTCAGCACCGGCATGCAGGGTGCACCGTTTACGGTTGCGGAGGATGTGGTGTTCAGTCCGAAGGGGGCGCAGGCGTTCGCGCTCGAAAGAAAGCTTTTGGCCAGCAGGCTCTCCTTGCCGTCGGGATAGATCGCTGCACCGGACTTGCCGTAGGAGGGGTCGAAGTTGCCGATGTCGCCGTTGGGATCGTAGTAGCCGGGGTGCAGCTCATAGCGGAGACCATAGCTGAGGGTCAGGCTCTTGCTGATTTTCCACTGGTCCTGGCCAAAGAAGTTATAGTAGGCGCTCTTGCCGTCGTTATCCTGCTGGACGACATCGTAGAACGTCTGGTACGGAATCCCGATAAGGAAGTCGGCGAAGTCGACCCCGGTGAACAGCCCGGCGCTCTTCGATGTGTTGAAGCCGAAGGTGCCGTAGTTGTCGGAACCGTTGAAGCCGAGCGGCGTGACAGCTTCGAGCGAACGAATATCCAGTCCGAACCGAACCTGGTGGTTACCCCTGGTCCAGCTCAGGTTGTCCGTGTAGACGAAGGTGTTGGACTGGCTGGTCGAGCTGAGGCGGTCTGCATTCAAGCTGCTGATGCTGCCGAAGTCCAGCTCAGGCAGGCCGTTGTAGAAGAGGTTCTGCAAGCCCGTAAGTCCAAGCTTGTTGGTAAAGGCCGCGCCGTCGAAGGCGTTCGTCTGGCCCGACGTATACAGCGTGTAACCGAAGCCAGCTTCGTTGATGAGGCGCGGCGTGATGGTGTAGCTGGCGCTCAGCTTCAGCACTCGCGATTGATTCGTATTCTGAGCCGACGGAACAAGCAAGGGCTCGGTGCTGTTGCGCGGGAAGTTCTTCCACGTGAAGCGGCCCCAAACGAGGACCTTCTGATTCGATCCGAAATACTTGTCGCCGCGGATGTCGAACTGGTCCGAGTGAGCGCTGGTGTCGCGATTGGCCTGGTAGTTGGAGACACCGTCGTCGGTAAATGCTGCGGGGTCGCCGATGTTCGGATCCGGGTACAGACTCAGGAGTGATGCGGCTGAAGCGTTGACCGTCGGGATCGTCGTTCCGTAGGAGCCGCCAGTGAATGGATTGGTCAGCTTGGTGAAGCCCGGAGAGGTGAACCGGGAGAAGTCGCCCTTCTTCATCAGGGTGCTCGGCACCTTGAAGAACTGGGTCGTCTGCGACGGGAAGCGCCAGCCTTCGTATGCCCCGAAGAAGAAGGTCTTATTGCGGCCATCGTAGAGGTGCGGGATGGAAACGGGACCGCCTACGCTGGCACCGAACGTGTTGCCGATCAGCTTCGGCTTGGTGGTTGTGATGGGAAAGGTGTACGGAATCGCGTTGAAGGCGCGGTTCTGGTGGTACCAGAAGATGCCGCCACGAAGCTTGTTGCCGCCACCCTTGGTGGTGATCGTGACTTCGCCGGGCTGACCGAACTCGGCGCTGTTCAACGCACCATCTGCGCGGACTTCCGAGATTGATTCGGTGGAAGGGAAGGCATCGGCGATCGGGCTGTTGCCGGTCGCGCTCTGGATCGTGATGCCATCGACGGTAACTTCGGTCTGGAAGGGCAGGCCGCCCTGCAGTGAGAATGCGCCGTGGTCTGCCTGAACGCCCGGCAGTGTGCCGATGATGTTGAGGGCGCTGGTACCGCTGGCACCGGCGCGGTTATTTACGGGGAGGTCAGCTACATTCTCCCGGTTGTAGACTGCGCTGATCGATGCAGTTTCGGTCTCGATTGCCGATACTGCCTCGCCGGAGACGACGATGTCCTGCTGGATGTTACCGATCTTCAGCGCGACGTTAAGGCGAAGATCCTGGCGCGATGCGAGCGCGACATGCGACGTTGTGGCGCGGTCGAATCCATCGCGCACTACATCCACCGTGTACTCCCCGGCTTTGGCGTCTACGAAGATGAAATCGCCAGCGGCGTTAGTCGTCGTAGTGCGGGTGACACCTTCGGTCTCGCTGGTCATCGTCACGGTGGCGCCGGGAACGACTGCGCCCTGCGGGTCCCGAACGCTGCCCAGAATGGTTCCCTGAACGGACTGCGCCGATGCGCAAGGGATTGCAGTGACTACGCAGAATAAGAATGCGAGCATTACGATTGCTGCCTGGCAGCAGGTGCGAAGAGATAATTGCTTGTTGCGTTGCATAGGAGCGCTCCTTAGGTTTATTCCTGACGCAGGAGGGTGCGTTGACGCCGATGGATGGCATCCGGGGGAGATCACCCTCTACGACAGGCAGAATTTCAATTGGACGTGAGTGCTTGTGAGTCAAGGCCCAAATTACGGCCTGAATGTTGCGGGACTATCAACGGTCAGATAAAAATCAGCAACGTTGGCAAGCGAACTCACTGAGGTAGCTAAGGGTATTGATAAGCCAAAAAGCCGCGGACTAATTCTTTGACGAACTGCTACGACGCGCCGAAGACTCCACCAGTGGACCAATCTCAGCTGGGTCGTCCATGCGACGTAAGGCGGCTGCCTCAACCTTCGACTTTGGATGTGCGACCTTCGCCTTGGCAGGATCGAAGACCCTGGGATCAGACGGCGGGGCCGTAAAAGGGTTTAGGCGAGGCTGGGTGTCGAACACATCGAGCATTTCGCTGGCGAGCGCATCTTCAAGGTTCATGGCGCCGACGCCGAGCAGCTCATCGATGGTGCGCGTGATGCTGCCCATGCTGGTGTGGACATGCGAGATGACGCCCGGTTTGGTCCACGGGCTGGCAACCATCAACACGCTGCGGTGGGCGTCCACGTGATCAACGCCGCCTTGTGCGTCATCTTCGGTTACAAATACGGCCGAGTCACGCCACAAGTCGGTGTGCGACAGGAACTCGATGATGAGGCCCGTTGCCAGGTCGTTATCGGCGACGAACGATGCGCGATACGGATATCCATCTGCGGGGCGGATCTTCGAAGTATGATCTCCCGGCAGGCGAATGACGATCAGTCCCGGCAGCTTACCTTTGGCCATTCTCGCTTTCAGATCGCGTTCAAATTCCGCCACGCGCACCTGATCTGGAATACCAAGATTGAAGGTGGGAAAACGACGGTCGGTCGATTCAAACACCGGCTTCGGTACGGGCGAGTTCAGCAGCAGGCGCTGGCCCTCCGGCTCGATCCCTTCCACCTCATCATTGCCCTCTACTTCAAGCCCTTCGCCATAGTTCAGAATGCCGAGACCGGCATTTGCGATATGCTCCCACAGCGATCCGAACTGCGGCTCATCTTCCGGCATCGGTGCGTCGGCTCCACCAAACATCGCGCGCCGCCCGGGCTGGCTGGCCTCCGCTGAACTCTCGCGCCGGCCACCGTATTTAGACGTCCAGGCGGTATTGAAGAACGGAGTCGGGTTGATGCCCACGATCCAGCGATGCCCGTCGGCAGAAACGTCACCGTCGACATAGAAGTTATCGCTGGTCGCAAACTGCCTGGCCAACGCATGCAGGTTCGGAGTCACGTTGAGGCCTGTCGCCGCCTTCTCTTCCTCGGCCCAGCCCGCCATCCCGTACCGGGCTAGGGTAGGGTCGCCATTGGCCCCGGCAAGGTCGCCCAGGATCTCGTCGAAGGTGCGATTCTCCCGAATGATCAGGAAACAATGCTTCAACCTCGGGAGCTTCAAGCCGCTCGTGTTCGCGGTAAGGTTCGTGGCGACAACCGCTTCGGTCAGGCGATCGGCTGAGGTAAGCGCGTCCAGATGCACGACGCCAACGCTGCCGTACTCCAGCGAGCCAATGTAGCTGGGCAGTTTGGCGTCATGGGCGTGACCCCCGTTCGCGCCGGTGCCCTTGCCCTTCGTATTCACGATGTAAAGCGTCTTGCCGTCCGGCGACAGCGCGACACTGGATGGATTCCAGCCGGCGGGGATGTGCTCAACCACCTTCATGCTTGCGGTTTCGACCACCGCAACCGCATTGATACCCGACTCCGCGACATACAGCCGTCCATCGCGCAGAGCCAGGCCGCTAGGCATCACACCACGCAGCGGATTGCCTTGCGCATCTAGAAAGCGTAGGCCGGTAAAGGGTGTCAACGGGACCTCGCCGGTCTGCCTTGCGCCGTCGGCGGATATGCGCACGATGGAATCCTGATGCGCGAGCGACACATAGACTGCGTCGCCATCGGCCACCACTCCGGTCGGAGCGGCTCCGCCGATGAGTCGACCGGCGATCCGCTCTCCGAGGCGCAATTTCGCCGCCAGTTTCGGCAATCCGTCGGCGGATAGGTCGTAGGTCCAGAGCGAGCTTCCGCGCTCTGAATTCTCATCGCCCAACCCGCCCACCTGCTTGCCTTCCACCGTCGCACCGCTTCTGGCAGCTGCGCTTGGATAGGCAAATGGCGGAAAGTGAAGACCCGCGGAGGATGCGGTGGCTCGCGACGCCCCGCGAATGTTGCTGTACTCGAACAAGCCCGTGTTAGTGACGTAGAGCCTTGTCTCCTCCGGAGAGAGCGCCAGGCCAAACGGGTACGCCCCGGTGTCGATCGACGCGACCCGCTGTCCCGTTGCGGCGTTCAACACCACCACGCGCCAGTTTCCCTGATCCAGCGCGTAGAGCCACTTACCGTTGCGGGAACACAGTAGAGTCGCCGCAAAGCTTCGTTGGTAGTCCTTGCCGGCGACCACACCGTCGAGAGCAATCGAACCCGCCGGGTGCCAGCCGCCCTCCTCGCTCCAGATGGCGACCTTGCCAGAATCGCCAGACGCAAGATACAACAGCTTGCCGTCTGGCGAGTAGGCAAGCCCGGCATGCGCTTCTATAGCCTTGGACTTCTCGCGGCCCTCCGGCCGGGTCTTTACGACGGGTATTGAGTCATTCGGATGGGCGATCAGATTGAGCGCAAAGGGAAAGCCGATCGACGGAACGGCAATCTCATCGCCATCCGGGCGAACCGCAATCGCAAACGGAAAAGGCGCTACCGGAATCCAGCTTCCCTCCGGACGAATCTGACGGCCGTTCGGCAACGTCGCGCGAACTGCAGTGGATGCTGCACCAGTCGGCTGCGCTGTGCCGCGCGTCGCAGCCCCAATCAATCCCGCGCCGAGGCACAGGGCAATCACACTGAATCGAAGTCGTTGCATCTTTCCAATATGAGGCCTTTTTATTGCAATCTGATGTAGATCGCCGGTTATCGGCCGGGAGCAGATGCCGAAACCATTTGACATTCGCCTTCTCCCCTGTTTTACTTTGCGTTGTAAAGTGAATCTCTCATGAGCGAACTTCACAAAGCGTTAGGTGACATCAGCAGCATCCGGCGGCAGGTGGCGCAGTCCACGCAGTTTCGCGGCTACGGTCCAGCTACGCTGGCCGCGACCAGTGCCATCGCGATGCTGGCCGCCGCCGCGCAGTCGCATTGGCTTCCAAACCCTGCCGACCACCTGTGGGTCTACCTGCGAATCTGGCTGACGACGGCCATTGTTTCAGCCGCGCTGACCGGCGCACAAATGTATACCCGAACCCGTCGCATTCACTCCGGCCTGTCGGACGAGATGATCCGCATGGCGGTCGAGCAGTTCCTCCCCGCGGCCGGTGCCGGGTTCCTGATCACCTACGTTCTCGTCCATTACGCGGCGTCCGTACTCTGGATTCTTCCCGGGCTTTGGCAGGTAATCTTCAGCCTTGGGGTCTTCTCGTCGTGCCGATTTCTGCCACGCCCGATGGCGGTTGCGGGAGCCTGGTACATGCTCACCGGTCTGGTCTGCCTGACGCTCGACGGCAAGCGCGCCTTCGAACCTTGGACGATGGGGCTTGCCTTTGGCATCGGCCAGTTGCTGGTGGCGGGCATCCTGTTCTTCTCCAGCCGGGAGGACAGCGATGAAGACTAAGGTTCCCGCCAGCGAAGGCCGTTTCGCCTACGAAGGTCTCGATCGCGTGATCCATGAGCGCGCCCGCCTGAGCGTGTTGACCTCGCTGATCACTAACCCGAAAGGGGTCATCTTCAACGATCTGAAGCGGCTGTGTTCACTGACCGATGGCAACCTGAGCCGGCACCTGAAGGTGCTGGAGACCGAAGGCATGGTGGAAATCGTGAAGGGCTACGACCAGAACCGGCCGCAGACGATCTGCCGCATCAACTCCGCCGGTCGCATGCGCTATCTGGAATACCTTTCCACGCTGGAGCAGGTGGTGAAAGACGCGGCGAAAGTGAGCAAGGAAGACTCCGCCACAATCCTCCGCGGCCTGACGCCGTCGGAGGTTTGACCTTTTTTTTAAAACTTACTTTGCAATAGAAAGTGAATTCATAGGAGATAGAAGATGAACCGAATGGGACTGAAGGGCGTTGTCATCGTTGTGCTGATGTTTGTGGTCTGTATCGGTCTGCTCCTCGTGGGATCGGTAATTACTGAGCGCGAGCAATATCGCAACGAAGCCGTGCAGAGCATAGCTGAAAGCTACGCCGGGCCGCAAACCCTGGTCGGGCCGGTGCTGATTCAGCCCTACCGGCAGATCGATAAGGCTGTGACCGATCAAGACAAGAAGACCGAGGTCACGACCGTAACGCATGACGGAAGTGAGCTTACCTTTCCCGCCAGGCTGGCGATGAAAGGTGTTATCGATCCGTCGGAGCGTCGCCACGGACTATACCGGGCTGCGGTTTATACGACCGACGTTACTCTGACAGGAGCGATCAATGTCCCTGCGTCGGACATTCCCGGAAGCGTTACATACGGCGAGCCGTACCTTGCGTTTCAGCTCACGGATGTACGCGGCATCGTCGGAACGCCGGTGGTGCGGGTGAACGGCGTGGTGATGACCATGACCCAGGGCGGGCTGATCAGCGGTGCGGTGGAAGAGCTGTCGCCCGAGCCGCAAGATAGCGGAAGCCTCAGCTCCGGCTCCTACCGCATGGCGAAGATGGCTTCTGCGGCACCGGCTCACCAGTGGCAACCAAACCTGCGGGTGCGGCTGGTCGGCGCACAGCGCGGCAAGGCAACACACTACGACGTCGAAATGACGATGAAGGTAGCCGGAACCCAAAAGCTGAGCCTGGCCCCGGTGGCCGACAGCAATGAGATCACGCTCGATTCCACCTGGCCGGCGCCACTGTTTGCCGGACGCTTTCTGCCGCGCAGCCCCGACGTCACCGCCAAGGGATTTCACGCCACGTGGAGCCTCTCGTCACTTGCCGCCGCAACCCAGCAACAGATCATCGCGGGCGGCGAGAATCTCGACTCGATGAACGTTAGCCTGCTGACGCCGATTGACCCTTACAAGCTGAGCGATCGCGCGACGAAGTACGGCATTCTCTTCGTCGTCCTCACCTTCGGCGGCTTCTTCTTGTTCGAGATGATGAAACAGTTGCCGATCCACCCGGTGCAGTACTTACTGGTCGGGTTCGGGCTGGCGATCTTCTTTCTGCTGCTGATCAGCTTCTCCGAGCACATGGCGTTTGCGCTGGCCTACACGCTGGCGAGCGCGGCGTGCATCGGTCTGCTGACGTTTTACCTGAGCTATGTGCTGCGTAGCCTCACGCGCGGGCTCGGGTTTGGCACAATGCTGACGACGCTGTACGCCGCCGTCTACGGCCTGCTGATCAGCGAGGACAACGCGCTGATTCTCGGGTCGCTGATGCTGTTTGCGGTGCTGGCCGCGGTGATGGTGGTGACGCGCAAGGTGGATTGGTACCGGGGTGGCACCGACCTTGCCAAGGCAGCCGCACCGCCACCCCAGCCGGCCTGATGTGGGGGTCGGCTCGCCGAAAGGAATATCTCGGGCGATGGTCTTTCTCCATTAATTGTGGCCACCAGCTTCGGCTGGCTTCCCAAAGAGCCGGAGTCGCTCGTTTTCACGGTCAGAGGATCGTTCTCTGCCTCGCAGCAAATCCTTTAGCGACAACTGCCCACAGACTTGCCCGTTGGTCCGGTCGACAACGGGCATGACCTCCACCCCTTCGGAGGCCATCATCTCTGCCGCATCTCGCGTGGTGGTGTCTGCATAAGCAAACGCTCCCAAGGCCGGCGACGTTTCAGCTTCTCCGGCCAGCGGCGACATGACCTCTCGTACCAGCACCAGTTCCAGCGGGTCGACACCATACTCGCGAGTCAGATGATAGCCTCGGCGACTCAGCTTTTCCGTCAAAATCGAGCGCGGCATCACGAGCGCCGTCACAAGGTAGGAGGCAATGCAGGCCACCGCCAGAGGAAGCAAGGCAGGGAGACAGTGAGTGACCTCCAGGCTGAACAGAATCGCAGTAAGCGGTACGCCAAGTGATCCGGCAAGCATTGAACCCATGCCGATCAAGACCCAGAGCGCCTGGGTCTCCGCCGAGGTGTGAGCCAGATGACCCGCCATCGCGCCGACTGCTCCGCCGATCATGAGGAGCGGCGCGAGGACTCCACCGGAGGTTCCTGAACCTAGCGAAAATGCCCACATGAGGGATTTGGCGATTAGAATTCCTACGATGAGCTTGAGGGGCGCGTTTCCCCGCAAGAGCTCCGCGATGTTGTCGTACCCGACTCCCAGGCCGCGTGGGAAAAAGAGTCCTCCCACGCCAATACCCACACCGCCAATGGCGGGCCACCACATCCAGTGGAGAGGAATGCGCTCAAAGAGATCCTCGAAGGCATACATCATGCGGCTCATTCCAGCCGAGATGATGCCGAGGAACGCGCCCAGAACCAGAGCTCCGATTGCAAACGACGCATGCAGGGTCTCGGGTAGCACAGGCATCTGAAAGAGCGGTCCTGCGCCAAGCCAATACACGCGGAGCAGCGCCGCTGTCGCGCTTGCAATGGCCACTGGAATCAAGCTGCGAGGGCGCCATTCAAACAGCAGGAGTTCGACCGCCAGCAGGATCGCGGCGACGGGCGTCGAAAACGTTGCCGACATACCCGCCGCCGCACCTGCGACCAGAAGTGTCGTTCGTTCTGCGTCGGTCACATGCAGCCATTGACCGATGATCGATCCGAGCGCGCCCCCCGTCATGATGATGGGACCTTCTGCGCCAAAGGGCCCGCCCGATCCAATCGCAACTGCGGCCGACAGGGGTTTCAGCACGGCAATTTTGGGATCGACACGGGCTCTGTGAATCAGAATCGCTTCGATTGCTTCCGGTATCCCATGACCTCGTATCTTGTCGGAACCAAACCTGGCCATAAGTCCAACGATCAGTCCTCCCACCACCGGGACCACAACCACCCAGTGTCCAAGTGGGCTACCCGACGGAGAGACAGCGGCAGCACTGAAGCGATGGTAGTAAAAGATGTTCGTCGAGATCGCGATGCAACGCAGAAGGAGCACGGCCAGGACAGTCGCCCCAATACCGATACCAATGGAAACGCTGGAGAGTAACCAGACACGTCGATCGACTGTGAAATCTCTGAGGATGGATGGCTCTGACTGCAAACAATGCCTTCTTTCACCCGGACGGTCTATCGGCCCGCTGTTGTTAGGGTTTTGATTCGCGCAACCGCGTAAGTGCCTGGATCAGGCTAGGCGCAAGCTCGCGCAACTGTTTGGCGTGGACATCGGAAAGCTGGCGAAGGGCGCGTTGCCCTTGGGAGGTCAGCTCCAGCACCACGCATCTGCGGTCACGCGGGTCGTGCGTTCGCCGTACGAGGCCCGCCAGTTCACACCGTTTGCTGAGCTCGACCACGGTATGGTGACGCAGGCTCATCACCTCGGCGATAAAGCCGATCGTGACCAGTGTGCCTTCAGGAGCTCCAGCAATCTGCAGAAGAAGCTGGTGTTGCTGCGGTTGGAGACCCGCCGCACCTGCAGCTTGTTCGCTGAATTGCAGAAAGCGTCGAATCTCACGACGAAACTCTGCCAGAACCTGAATATCGTCGCGCTCGGAGTTTTCAGATCGTGGCTTCATTCCTAATACATCGTATCACGATGTATATTTGCCCGTTCCGATATACTACCTGCAAAGGAAAAACCTATGCGCAGCTTCATTCACCACGCCGCAGCCATAGCATTGGCTTTCACCACCAGCGTAGTCATCTCGCAGGTTTCACCCAAAGCTCCGGTCAGCGAGCGGTTTCCGCAGTTCGAGAATCCGCAGGCGAAGGTCTGGAAAACGCGCATCGAGCCCAACCAGCCGCTCGCGATGCATCACCACGACCATCCGCGGGTGATCATCGCGCTGACCGGCGGCACGGTGAACATCGTTACGCCCGACGGCAAATCCGAGCCGCACGTCTGGGAGACAGGCAAGGCCTACTGGCTGCCGGCGAATGAGCCAGGCTCCGTCCACTCGGACGTGAACGGCGGGACCAAGCCGATTGAGGTGATGGTGGTGGAGTTGCAGAAGGAAAAGTGAGGTCAACGTGACGGTACAAGCTGAAATCAAGCAGTACCTTGCTGCTCAGCCAGAACCGAAACGCAGCGACATGCAGGAGCTACACGGCATCCTACTGGCGATGATGCCGGCAGCCAAATTGTGGTTTCTAGATGGCAAGGACGAGACAGGAAAAATCGTTACCAATCCAAACATTGGATATGGTTCGAGGACGACCCGGTATGCCAATGGAAGCACCAGGGATTTCTATCAAGTAGGTATCAGCGCCAACACCACCGGGATCTCCGTCTACATCATGGGGATCGACGACAAGGAGTATCTGGCCGAAACCTTCGGGCGGGCTCTTGGCAAAGCCAGCGTGACGGGGTATTGCATCAAGTCCAAAAGACTAGCCGATATCAACATCGACGTTTTGAAAGCAGCCATGCAGTATGGGTTCGCGCAGACAAGTGGTCAACCGTAATTTCGGCGATCACTCCGCACCAACAAACTGCCGACGGTCAGGTTAGCAACAAAGTCGTATGATGAAACCACCCAGAAATGCAGATATATCAGCTTAATCATTGCTACGTCCTGCGTCGTACGGCATGCGTTGCTAGACACCATAGAGCGCAAGCACCCGAAGAAAATCTTTGTTGTTGCGCCCGTCATAGCGAGGGGCGCGCAAGACAGTTTGCGAGCTGAGTTTCCTCACAAAATCGCCAGACTATTTCGATTCGTCTACTTCGCTGAGGACGACGCCCCAGGCGAAGATGGAATGGTTTGGCCAGGAATTGGCGGGAGTGCTCATCAGCGGTTGCCACTTCCCAAAACCGACCGCATCGTGATGCCACGGATCGTTGCGAAACGACAGGAGAAATTCGCGAATGGCGTTTAATCGGCGACCCGGCCGGCCGCTAATCTCGCTCTGAGGTCATCCGACCTCGTTCAAGGCTCTGGATAGCCGTTGAGGTTTAAATCGCCTGTTGTGCGATTACCTAGAATTCTGCGAACAGGACGGGCTTGCAGGCATTGAAAGTTATCTGCTCTATAGTTGCGGTGCGTTCTACGTTTCCGTTGATACCGAGATCTGGGACCATAGTCAATATCTGTAACGAACCCTGAGAGCTTTCAATAGGATTCACCTTTCCCCGGCTGCCCATTCGACACGCTGGACTCTGGTGGCACCTGGAACGGTTCTACCTCGATGCGCTCGTACCGCACTTCCAACACCGTAAGGGTTTCTGTGCCGCCTGGCGCGTGCAGAACTACTTCGTCGTCCTCTGCCGATTTCATCAGTGCGCGGCCCAGGGGTGAGGCCCAACTGATGTGCCCGCGGTCGAGATTGACCTCATCTTCGCCGACGATGCTTACCTCTCGCTCTTCCCCCGCGGCTGTCGCGTAGCGCACGGTGGCTCCGAAGAACGCACGCGTCGCGCGCTGGCCGGTTCTTGGAGCTTCGGGGTCTACTACTTCGGCGGCTTCGATTCGCTTGGTCAGGAAGCGGACGCGGCCATCGATCTGGCGCAGTCGTCGCTTGCTGTATTGGTAGTCGGCGTTCTCACTGCGGTCTCCGTTGCTGGCAGCCCACGCCACTACCTCCACCACGGCCGGACGATCCTTCGTGACCAAGAAATGCCGCTCGGCTTTCAGGCGTTCGATCCCGCCTGGAGTGATGTAGTTGGTGCCGTGGTCCGGCGTGGGCTCCACTCTTTTCGGTCTTCTCGTAAACCCCTGCGCCATCCTGACCCCCTTCGACAAATTTACGCTGACGGTGCTATCGTTCCGGCCTCAGGCTTAGCGGCTGGCGGCCTGACTTGAAATTTCTGCGCCTTCTTGCGCAGGCCACTCCAACCCCCTAAGAGGATACGCACATGGCTACTTTCGCAGCTCCCCCCGCAGACCTTCATCCGAGCGATAACCCCGGGCTTGACCCCCGTTTGGGTGTAGCAGCAGCAGCGTTTGCCAACTCGCGCCACCAGATGCTGATTGATGGGCAGTTCGTGGCGTCGACCTCCGGCAAGACATTTCCGGTCTTCAACCCGGCCAACGGCGAGGTGATCTGCGAGGTGCCGGAAGGCGACTCGCAGGATGTGGACAAGGCTGTCCATGCGGCGCGGCGGGCGTTCGATTCCGGCCCGTGGCATACGATGAGCCCGTCTGGAAGAGGCCAACTTCTCTGGAAGTTGGCGGACCTCTTAGAGAAGCATACGGACGAGTTTGCGGAGCTGGAGTCGCTGGATAACGGCAAGCCGGTCTCGGTGGCTCGGGTGGCGGATGTGCCGCTGGCTGTTGACTTGTTCCGTTACATGGCGGGCTGGGCGACCAAGACCATGGGGTCGACGATTCCGCTCTCGGCCGGGCCGGACTTCCTGAGCTACACCGTCCGCGAGCCGATCGGCGTGGTGGCGCAGATTATTCCGTGGAACTTTCCGCTGCTGATGGCGGCTTGGAAGCTTGGTCCGGCGCTGGCGACCGGCTGTACGGTGGTGATGAAGCTGGCCGAGCAGACTCCGCTTACCGGGTTGCGGCTGGCCCAGTTGATTACGGAAGCGGGCTTCCCGAATGGCGTGGTGAATATCCTGACGGGGTTCGGCGAGCCTTGCGGCGCCCCGCTGGCGGCGCACGATCTGGTCGACAAGGTCGCGTTTACTGGCTCTACCGAGGTCGGAAAGCTGATTGCGAAGGCGGCCACCGGCAACCTGAAGAAGGTGACGCTGGAGCTGGGCGGCAAGAGCCCCGCGATCATCTTCCCGGATGCGGATATGGACGCGGCCATCGCCGGTGCGGCTTCGGCAATCTTCTTCAATCAAGGCCAGTGCTGCTGCGCTGGGTCAAGGTTGTTCGCACACGAGAGCGTCTTCGACCAGGTGGTGGAGGGCATGAGCTCGATCGCCGGGAAGATCAAGATGGGCGCGGGGCTGGACCCGCTGACTGAGTGCGGTCCGCTGGTGAGCGAGGAGCAGTTTGACCGCGTGACCGGGTTCCTGAAGAGCGGACGGGAGCAGGGCGCAAAGTTTGGCGCGGGCGGCGGGCGCCACTCGGATCGCGGTTATTTTGTGCAGCCGACGGTGTTGTCTGAGGTGCGGCCGGGTATGAAGGTGGTGGATGAGGAGATCTTCGGGCCGGTGGTGGTGGCGCAGAAGTTCTCGACGGATGCCGACCTGGACAAGCTGGCGATGCAGGCGAACGACACGATCTATGGTCTGGCGGCGAGCGTGTGGACCAAGGACCTGTCCGCGGCCCACAAGATGGCGCGCCGCATCAAGGCCGGGACGGTGTGGATCAACTGCCACAACGTCTTCGACGCGGCGCTGCCGTTTGGCGGATACAAGCAGTCGGGATGGGGCCGCGAGATGGGCGCCGAGGTGCTGAACAACTACACCGAAGTGAAGGCTGTCACCATCAAGCTCTAAGGCTGCAACCCGAGATGGGAGTGTCGCGAAGGAATTCTTTCGCGACACTCCCATCGTTGCGTTAAACGTGTAGTTTTCAGCTTGCGTCGTGGTCGCCGTCGGGGGCGCTGGCTGCGCGGCTGGCCGGACTGAGTGTGACCGAATCGGTTTTGGGGGTCGCTGCTGGAGTTGGAGGAGCCGGGGGCGCGGCGACGGGGGCGGTTGTGTGTTGGGCAGGTGCGATTGCGGCAATATTCATTGGGTCTCCTGTAGCTTCCTTATCGGCAAGCGTTGGGCTTATCAAAAGGGAGGCCATGAACATTTCGCGAAAATCGGTGGGCGGGTTGCTCTTTCGCTAAGAGTTTGATTCACTTGGGTAGATACCATGACCAGTAAGAAGCAAATGTTCGCGACGTTTGCGACCTACACCGGGGTCACGCGCATTCTGGAGTCGATCCCGGGGCGAGCATCCCTGCTGATCCTGAACTACCATCGCGTGGGTGATCCTCGGCTGACGCCGTATGACTCGGGAACTTTCTCCTGCACGGCTGATGAGCTGGACTGGCAGGTAACGTGGCTGAAGCGGCGGTTCCCGATCGTGAACCTGCCGGATGCCCTGGACATCGTGCATGGCAGGACGAAGCCGACGAACACTGCGGTGCTGATTACGTTCGACGATGGATACCACGACAACTATCTGGAGGCGTTTCCGGTATTGCGTCGCCACGGTGTCTCGGCGACGTTCTTTCTGCCGACGACGTTCGTGGGATCCCATACGCTGCCGTGGTGGGATGAGATTGCGTACATGGTGAAGCTGGCTCCGAGTACGCGGCTAACGCTGACGTACCCGAAACGGATCGAATACGATCTGGCGACAGGAGATCGGCTGGCGACCGTGGTGGCAGTGTTGCGGGTGTTTAAGCGGGCGGCCAGCGTGGATACGGAACGATTCCTGAACGAGATTTCGAAGGCGACGGGAATTGCGCGGCCGGGTGACCATGCTGAGCGGTGTTTTCTAAATTGGGACGAGGCACGCGAGATGCAGGCGGCGGGGATGTGTTTCGGCTCTCACACCCACACGCACGAGATTCTGGGGCGGCTGCCTTACGACAAGCAGGTGGAGGAACTGAGAACTTCGCGGCAGATCCTTGAAGCGGAGCTTGGCGGGAGGATCGATACGCTGGCCTATCCGCGGGGCAAACGGAGCTCGTTCTCCGAGGAGACGTTTGCGGCGCTGCGTGCGACCGACTATTCGACGGCGTTCTCGTTCTACTCGGGCGTGAATCTCCCGGATCAGATCAATCCACTGGACGTGTTGCGGGAGGCGGTGGAGATGGAAGGGCAACATATCTTCCGGCTGCGGCACTCAACGTATGCGACGCTGGGCAAGGGTGTGGTGTAGGCGGCGCAGTTGTCCTGAGAGCGAAAGACAGAAGCAAATCCCTTCGGAATGACAAACAACGAAAACTAAGGCTTCTCCAGCACCACGAGACATAGCGCCGAGAGCGGCTGGTTGGGGAAGAAGGGTGTGCCGCAAAAGTTGTGCGTCTCTCGATAACCGGCCTGGGCAAGCTGGGCGAGTTGGTCGGGGGTGGCGGTGGAGTCGCGGTAGAGGATGACGTCGGGATGGTCGGCAAGCGCGGTGGGGACGTCGAGCACCTCGGTCTGGCGGACGAAGGGGAACGTGTCGAAGTAGGGGAGCAGGGTGAAGCCGTGGTCGAAGGCGTCGATGCGGACGTTTGGGGGCAGGGTTTTGAGGAAGTCGGCTGCGGCTTTGGCCGGGTAGGTGGGGTGGGTGCGCTCGAAGCGTAAGGCGGCGACAGTGCCGGGGATCTGGAGCAGGCAGACGAGCGCGAAGATAGCGGCGGTGCATGTTTGAAGAGTGGGGCGGAGGGTTTCGGTCTCGTCCCAGACAGCCCAGAGGAGCATGATCAGCGCGACCCAGACCAGGCCGGTGTGCCAGAGCTTGAAGTAGACCTGGACGATGAAGGCTCCGAGCAGGAGGGGGGCGGCGATGAGAGGGAGCTTGCCGCGCCGCCAGACCAGGGCAAAGACGAGGGCCTGAAGCAGGATTGCGAGCGGGGCAAAGGTGGCGATGGGGTAGATGAAGACGTTCCAGAGCCGGGCGCGGACCTTGAGGGAGCCCATGCCGAGGTTGAGCTGGGGTGGACCCGTGTGGACGAATTGCGGTGCGGCTTGGGTCTGCAGAAGTTTAGCGGGGTGGGTGTTGGGATGGTAGGCGGCGGGGGCGATCTTTTGGATGACGCGGCCGAGCTCCGGCGAGACGGGAGCCTTCAGGTCGCGGGACGGCCAGAGAACGATCAGCACGAAAGCCAGCGAGGCGACGAAGACGGTGGCTCCCTGCCGAGCCTGATTGAGGGTCCACGACGGCGCCGCGAGGAGGCGACGCTCGCGGTAGAGATCCCATGCGTAGGAGTAGCCGAAGACGACGGCGATGATGGTTCCGTGGACGCTGAGGTTCGAAAGCAGTGCCAGGGCGACGGCCATGCGGAGAGGACGGCGGATCGGCTGGCGGTACTCGTGGGCGATCATGAAGCTGAAGAGCGGGAAGAGACAGTAGCTGCGCGCGACAACGGCATATTGATAGGCGAGGATAAAGCCGAAGGGCAGGAGGGAACGGATGACCAAGGGGAACGGGCTGAAGCGCAGGAGGAAGTAAACCCCGGCGAGGCCGCAGGCGGCGGAGATCCAGTTGATGAAGTGGAAGGGCAGATGAAGGTGGGCCAAAGGCCAGAGGATCAGGTACCAGATGGGCGGATGGCCCTCGAAGCGCAGGACATGGAAGACGAGGGTGAAAAGGCCGAAGAAGCGGGCGTCGATCCACGCTCGGCCCTCATCCTCCCACGGGATGTAGTGGGAGATGCCGAGGCAAAGGACCGTCAGGTAGGCCGCGAGCACAACGCAGTCGGGCACGCTGAGCGAGAGGAATGCGCGACGGTTGAGGGCCATGGATGGATTGTAACTGCGGGGGCTAGTCGAGCGGGAGCCGGGGGCGGAGGCCGAGGTTGCGGAGGAGCAGGCCGCCGAGGACGCGGATACATCCTTTGAGGGTGAGAAGGGTTGGTTGCAGGTCGTGGAGGTCGAAGTCGAAGAATTCAAGCGGGCCCTGGAGCGAATGGAAGATGTCTCCCCAGGTGAGGACGCCGCGCTGGAGGTAGCCCTCGAAGGAAGGAATATCGCGGCGGAGGGTGACGTGTTTGAAGCCGAAGCGCATGGGCCGCGTCGGTTCGGGGGCTATCCCGGAAACGGGCCCGATGAGGTCGAGGTAGTGCAGCCAGCCGATCTCGATGCCGGTGTAGAGCGCGGCGTCGCCCGTACCGCTGAAGCGGGGATTGGCTTCGATCAGCATCACCTTGCCATCGCGAACGTCGCGCTTGACCTCGATCTCGCAGATGCCGACGTAGCCGATGGCGCGGAGGAAGTGGTCGCACAGGGCGTGGATTTCGGGGTCGATGACGGGTTCGACGAGCGAGCCGCTGCCGTAGGAGACGGGGTAGGCACGGAACTCCTTGACCACGCAGCTGCCGAGCAGGCGGCTACCCGCGCCGTACACGGAGAGGTAGCAAGACTTGGTGTCGTCGCCGCCCTCGATGATCTCCTGCGCGATGGCTTCGGGGCGGAAGGGTTCGGCAAGGGCATAGTGGGCGAGCATTTCCGCAGGGGAGCTCGAAGTGACCAGCTTGCGTCCGCGCAGGCGGTTGCCCGGGGGGAGGGATTCCCATTCGCGCTGGTGGCGGGGCTTGAGGAGGCAGGGAAAGCGGGCGTCGGCGACGAACGCTTCCATCTGGGCGCGGGACTGGATGTAGGCGGTGCTCGGAATGGGCAGTCCGTGCTCGCGGGCCAAAGCGTACTGCTGCTCTTTGGTGGCGAGCGCGGCTTGGACGGCGACCGACTCCATGGAAAAGATGTAGTGCTGGCGGAGGACCTCGGCGTGGGTAGCGATGGCGGAGACGAACTGGTCGGCGGCGGGAATGATGACCGGGCGGGTGCCGAGCGTGCGGGCGAGGTCGACCATGAAAGCGACCCACTCGGCGGGGTGGGTGTCGGGGTTGGGGCAGAGGTAGGATTGGCCGTAGCGGGAGATGAAGCCCTCGTGCCCCGGGTGGCAATCGATGCCGACAGTGCGGACGCCGTGGCGGAGGAGGTCGCGCATCAGGTTGAGGCCGGTTTGGAAGACGCTGGCGACGACAACGGGCGGCCAGTCCTGTTCGGCGAGCAACGGGTTCATGTCCTGAAGGCCTCCAGCGGGTTGCTTCCATGATCTTACCGTGCAACTTCTGCGGTAGTGGCGGAGGGGAACTCACGGCATTTATCGTTGAATCCGATATCATCGGAGACAGGCCGAACGTCGCGCCGCCACGCATATGGGATTTTTCTTTACCGTCCTGTACCTGATTACGGCTTACCTGGCGCCGCAGACCATCTTCGGCGATCTGGCGCACTACCACGTCGAAATTGTGATTGTGGTTCTGGCGCTGATCTTCTCCATACCAAACGCAGTCGGTTCAGGGGTGATGAGCCTGACGCAGACCTGGGCAATCATCGGGCTTTGCGGAGCTGTGGCCGGTTCGATGATCTTCAACCACTGGCTGGGTGGCGCACCGATCGCGCTTCTGGAGTTCGTCCCGGAGGTCATGGCCTTCTTCCTGATCGTGATGAACTGCAAGAAGAAGTGGCACCTGCAGGTGCTGGCCTTTACGCTGTTCTGCGCGGCGATGTACATCGTGTATCAGGGACAGATGGATATTCTGGCCGGCAAGCACAGGACGTATTACATCCTGACCCAGCTGGTGAACGAAGAGCTGGGAACGACCGTTATCCGCATTCGTGGATTGTCGTTCCTGGGCGATCCGAACGATTTTGCGCAGTTCATGGTCTCGCTGATTCCTTTCATGTTCTTGTTCTGGAAGAAGGGCAGTAGCCTGTTGAATCTGTTGCTGGTGTACATCCCCAGCGCGATGCTGTTTTACGGAATGTTCCTGTGCCACTCGCGCGGTTCGATGGTCGCGTTGATGGCAGTGTGCATTGTGGCGGGGCGGAAAAAGATCGGAATCGTGCCAGCGGTCGCGATTGGCGTGGGGCTGTTCGTCGTTCTGTCGGCGGCTGGGTTTTCGGGTGGGCGCGATGTGTCGGCGGGTGAGGATCGGCTATCTGCGTGGGGCACTGGCCTGATGCTGATTCGGCGGCATCCGTTCTTCGGAGTTGGGTTTAACCGGTTCTCTGACTTTAACGAGATTACGGCTCACAACACGTTCGTGGTCTGCGCGGCGGAGCTTGGCCTGATCGGCGTCTATTGCTGGGTGATGATGATGTTCGTCACTCTCCGCAATGCGTGGGAAGGTGCCAAGGATCCGAATCAGGAGGCCAAGGATCGCGCGAAGAAACTGGAGAAAATGCATGCAAAGCAGCCGTTCCTGCAGGGCGTGGCAAGCCTGACCGACGCGACACTGGCTCCGGCCGGGGCAAATGGTGCCGTTGCGATGATGGGTGGGAGCAGCCAGTTCGCGGGAGGGTCGATGCCGTTCAGCCTCCCTGCGGAACCGAGCACCGGAGCGGAGCCGGACTTCGGTCCGCCTGACCAGTTTGCGGTGATCGAGACGCCGGAAGAGAAGCAGGCGGCAGACGACGAGGTCCGGCGCATGTCGGCCCTCGTGGTCATCAGCTTTGCGGGATTCCTGACGGCAGGATGGTTCCTCTCGCGCGCTTACACGATGTGCCTGTACGTCAACGCCGGGATGGGCGCCGCTGTGTACAAGATGGCCCTCGACCGCGGCATTGTGCCACCACCGCTGGCGACCGGCGTAGTGGCGAAATACACGTTCTGGACGGTTCTCGCGCTGCTCGTGATCATCGAACTGATGGTCCGGTTCGATCACCTGATGCCGAAGTAGGGCGGCTCAGCACGCGCCAGGGCTGAAGCCCCACTAATCCCAAATCCAGAGTATCGAAACGGTTTACGGAACGGCGGCGGGGTAGTTTGTCGTCTGGTGGAGTGCGGCCTGACGCAGCCGGCGGGATTTGCTGTGCGCCAGCGAAGGCTTCTCGATGAAGAACCATGAGAGCAACGCGGCGCAGGTGACCAGCAGCAGCGTCCCAATCATACCCAGCCATGGATGCACGTTGAAGACTCCGGCGGCAACGACCAACTGCACGATGGGATAGTGCAGGATGTAGGTTCCGTAGGAGAAGTCGCCGAATTTTGTGGGGCCTTCGATGTGCGGCAGGAGTTGGCACGCACCCATGGTGAGGCCGGCGATGGCGAACGGCCGCAGGAAGAACCAGCCCGTCCAGAGGTGCAGTCCATAGGCTGCGGCCGCCCCGGTCATCAGGACGAGGCCATTCCGTTTGAACCAGTCCAGATGGTAGTAGACGAGGGTGCCGACGAGGAAGAAGGAGAGCTGGCCGGGCAGCTGGATCGACCACTTCTCGTTCGTGAAAAAGATGATGCGAAAGATGATCGAGGCGATCAGTAAAGTCCAGAGGACGAGGTCGCGGTTGATGCGGCGGCAGACCCACACGATGGGCGGGACGGCGACGTAGAACATCAGCTCGATCTTGATGGTCCAGAGCGCGCCGTTCATGGCCTGGTTGTCGGGATTATGGCTGAAGACGCCGGGGATATTTGGCTCGATGAAGTTGGCAAATGTTAGGTTGGCAACTAGCCACTTACCGACGTGGAAGCTGCCCATGGAGAAGGCGATGGCGAGGCAGAAGAGTGTCGAAACCCAGTAGCCCGGCAGGATGCGCCATGCGCGGTTCTGGTAGTACTCCCCAAGCGATTTGCAGCGGTCGTAGCTGGCGAAGATAAGGAAGCCGGAGATGGCGAAGAAACCTTCGACGGCGATGCGGGAGTTGAGGATGTGGGGCAGGAACTCCAGCTGCTTTGCCAGGCTCAGGTCGTAGGTGTGGACCAGCACGACGACAGACGCAAGAACGAGCCGGACGATATCGAAATTGTTCTTGCGCATAATGAGAAGGGACTTTCCGCAGTGGTAGGGTCAGGATACCGGCAGGGATATGGAAGCGCAATCATGCGAGAGTGGGACTGCCACCGACGCCCCGGGGAAGTTACGATGGCGATGAGGACGATACGATGCATCTGCATTTGAGACTGCTGGCTGAGTTGGGCGTTGCTGGAGTGGCGGGGCTGATTGCGCTGGTGATGTTCGTGCGCGGATCGAAGAAGACGCGCACAGTGTTCGCATGCGGCGTTGCGGTTATCTTTCTAGGCTATGAGGTTCGGAAACATACCCCGCCGTACGAGCAGGGTCTGCACGAATCCATCGTAAGGGCAGGTGTGGATGTGTCGCGGTCCGATGTTCCGCACATCGGGATCTGCCAGGTGTTTCCGGCGGACAACGTATGGAATACGCCGATTGACCGGCTGCCTAAAGATAAGCGGGCGCAGGACTATATCGACTCGATCGGGCCGCTGCACGCTGTTCATCCCGACTTCGGCTCGAATCTGGATACGGGCATTCCGTATACGCTGATTCCTCCGGACACCCGGCCGGCCAGGATTACGTTTGACTACGCGGAAGACAGCGACCTGGGCAAGTATCCGATACCGCCGGATGCGCCCATCGAGAACGGCCCGCTGTCCAAGGGCGACCGGCACATGCTGATGGTGGACGAACGGCGCTGCACTTTGTATGAGATCTACGACGCGCATCCGGTTGGGGACGGCACGTGGACCGCCGGGTCGGGGATCATCATGGACCTGAACAGCAATGCGTTGCGCGCCGAGAACAAAACCAGCGCCGACGCGGCAGGACTGCCGATTCTGCCCGGACTGGTGCGCTATGACGAGGTGATGGCCGGGGAGATCAACCACGCACTGCGGTTCACTGTCCCTAAGACGCAGAGCAAATTCATCTGGCCGGGAAGGCACAAAGCCTCACACAATCCTGATCTGAAGCTGGTGCCGATGGGCGCGCGCTTTCGGCTGCGGGCAGACTTCGATGTCTCGAAGTACTCGAAGGAAAATCAGGTGATCATGAAGGCGCTGAAGAAGTACGGCATGTTTATGGCCGACAACGGCAGCGCAATGTTCATCAGCGGCGTCTCCGACAAGCGCTGGGACGATAGCGACCTGCATCAACTGGGCGCCATGAAGGCCGAAGACTTTGAGGCGGTGGATGAGTCGGGCTTGCAGGTAAGCCCGGACTCGGCACAGGTGAAAGCGGCCGGTCGCTAAGGGCGCGTTTCCAGTCGCTAGGCCTTTGCGGAAGGGACGAGCTCGGGAGCCGGGGTGATGAAGTGGACCAGCCACAGGAATGGGCTGCGTAGAACTGGCGGCATCCGGGCGCTCATCATGGTGAGGCGACCGCGGTCCGAAGGAAGCAGTCCGCGTGTGAGCTTTACCAGCAAAATATAACTGACGGCAGCGGCGACAATCGAGGCGAACAGGCCATAGGGTGCGGGCAGCGCGTTCGCGACGTAGTAGGCGATGACTCCCATGCCGGTGCCGGCAATCAGCAGCCGAATCGCAGACTCAACGGGGAACTTGAACGAATAGAAGCGTCGCGCTTGTTGCCAGATGGCGACGATCCCGAAGGTCTGGGCGAGTCCGTTGCCCCACGCTGCACCGACCGCCCAGTGATGCGGGATGAGCCAGTAGTCCAGCCCAACATTGAGCACGCCGGTGATGGAGAACCAGATGAGGATTTCCTTCTGGCGGTCGGCGGCTTTCAGCAGAACCTCGGCAAGCTCCTGGAAGGCCCGTGGAATAGACAGAATTGAGGCCACGATGACAACCGGGATGGCCTCGCTATAGCGGACTCCGTACGCAAAGCCGAGAGCCTGAGCGGCGATGGCAGCGGCCCCGAGGTGAACCGGGAAGACGACCAGCAGCAGGTAGCGGCAGGCATTGCGGACGATGCTTTCGATGCGGCCGGGTTCGCGGGCAGACTCCACCATCAACGTAATTCCGGTGGCGCTGCCAAAGGTTCGCGGAATGACGAGCAGATTGTTCGCAAGCGTGAAGCTGACCGAGTAATACGCGATCTGGCGAAGGCTGCAGAAGTATTTGAGGAAGACGAGTTCGGAGCGGTCCCAGACGACGGACATCAGCAACTGGATACCGACCGCCTGCAAACAGAACTGACGGATGCGGTCAATCACACTGCGCTCAAGGACGTCGAGCGGAATCTTTTTCAGGCGGTAGTGCAGCGGGATGGTGCGGAGCGTGACTTCGACAGTGCGGCCGATCAACTGGGCGCAGGCGATACCGATAAGGTCCCAATGGAAGTGCAGCGAAAGCACAATGACGACCGCGTAGGTGACGATGTAGCCGATGGCACTGAGGGTGTTCTCATAAACGTCTTCAAAAGCCTGATTGGCCTGTGCCGGAACCCAGGACATAACGCCGGGGATGATGGACACGATCAGGATGGCGGACATCCAGTGGTAGCTGGGCGCACCCCAGAAGTAAATACTCAGCAGGCCGATCAAGGTCATCAAACAGGCTGCGAGGAACTGATACTTCCATGCGAGGTGGTAGACGGCGCGGGCGGTTCCGGGGCGATCAAGGCCGAGGAACTCGGACATGTACTTGCGGGTCGCGCCTGCGAGACCGGTGCCGCTGGTGCGGGTGACGGTGGCGACGAAGAAATTGATGTAGGTGAACTCGCCCAGCTTTTCGGGGCCGAGGTATCGTGCTACCGCGATCGAAGTTCCGAGAAAAACGACCGTCTCAAGTACGGTCTCCAGACCGAACCAGAACGAATTGTGCAGGATCTTTCCTGCGGCTGTCTTTGCCCTGTCGGCCATTGAAGTAATGTATGTCGTTTTTATTCTACTTGCTGAAGGGGCTGTACTCGATCAAATTGGCAACTTCCCCACAGAAGTGGCAGATCGAGTTCCGCTTTTGCATCATGTTGTATCCTCTGGTGGGAAGCTAGGCTTATCAGTTAGCAAAGCGCTGGGAACAAAGAATCTTAGGACTACATACCATCATGGCGAATGTTCTGATCACCGGGATTTCAGGCTTCATCGGTTCGAGTCTGGCGCGCGGCCTGCTGGCTGAAGGCGCGACTGTACGTGGGATCGACAATCTCAGCACGGGCAACCTCGCCAACCTTGATGAAATTCGGTCGCGCATCGACCTGCGTGAGGCCGACATCCTCGACGCCACGGCGATCGACGATGCGTGCCGCGGGATCGATTATGTGTTCCATCAGGCGGCGATTCCGTCAGTTCCGAAGTCCGTCATCGACCCCATAGGCACCAACGGGCCGAACCTCAACGGGACGCTCTTCGTGCTGGAGGCGGCGCGCAAAGCCGGCATCAAGCGGCTGATGTATGCGGCGTCATCGGCCGCATATGGGGAGAACCCCACGCTACCGAAGACCGAGGCAATGCTTCCTGAGCCGCTCTCGCCCTACGCGGTGCAGAAGCTGGCTGGCGAGCATTATCTGGCGAGCTATACGCGTGTGTTCGGTCTGGAGACAGTTGCGCTGCGCTACTTCAACATCTTTGGACCGCGGCAGGATCCCACGTCGCAGTACTCGGGCGTGCTGGCTCGCTTCATCTCGCAGATGACGAAGGGCGAGACACCGACCATCTTCGGCGACGGCTCCACCAGCCGCGACTTCACCTACATCGACAACGTGGTGAGCGCGAACCTGACGGTGGCCAAGACCAGCGCGCCGGTGGCAGGCAAAGTCTTCAATGTGGCGACTGGCCAGCGGATCACGCTGCTCGAGGCTTTTGAAGAGGTGAAGCGGATCACGGGGTACACCGGCACGGTCGAGTTCAAGCCGGAACGCGAAGGCGACATCAAGCACTCGGTGGCTGACATTTCGCAGGCACAATCTGTCTTTGGCTACGAAGTGGTGGCGAGCTTCAGCGAGGGGTTGGAGAAGACAATCGCTTATTACCGTTGAGCTGACGCAAAGGCAAAAGCTAGCGGCGACCGACTAGTTCGACAAAAATCTTATGCAGGTCGTCGGCGACGTCCTGCCAACTGCGACTGTATTTCGCTGAGATTTCTTGCGCGTTCCATTGGGCGTTGAGGACTTCGTCAAGGCCAGTGGCGAGAGTGGGGACGTCCCGTACCTTGACCAGCCGGCCACAGGTCTCGTTCATCAGTTCGGGAATGCCGCCGACCTTGGTCGCGACGACGGGGCGACCCGCGCTAACCGCCTCGATGACCACGTTGGGGCAGCCCTCGTTGTAGCTGGGCAGGGTTACCAGGTCGGCTGCGCCCATCCAGATGGCTACCTTGGACGAGACGCACGACGGCACAATGGTAATGACTTCGCCAAGGTTGTGACGGGCGATGGCTGAATCGATCGCTCCACGGTCGGCTCCGTCGCCGATGATGTAGCACTTCAAATCGGGCTGCGTGGCTCGCAGCTTCGCGGTGGCTTCCACCAACTCCATCAGGCCTTTGCGGAGATCGAGACGGCCGACGTAGACGATGATCTTGGCGGTCTGGCTGAGGCCGAGTTCGGTGCGGGATTGCTGGCGGTCGCGCGGAAAGAAGACGGAGGTATCGCAGCCGTTGAGTTTGGTGCGTGTGCTGCCCGGCGGCGCTCCAATGCGACGCGCGGTGGTGCAGAGATTGTGGCTGACGGTGGTGACGAAGTCCGCCTTGCGCAGGGTCCAGCGCGTGAGCATCTCGCAGATGGGGTCGGACATACGGTTTAGGTCGGAGCCGATCGCCGTGAGGACCGCCGGGATACCGAGCGAACGGGCAATCCGGACCGCAGCCATACCGTAGGGATAGACGGTGTAGTTGAGGACAATGTCGGGGTCGTAGGCCGCGACGAATGGCCGGAGGCGGGAGGCGCTGATGAAGCCATTCAAGGGGCGCGTAAGCACCGGAACCGCCGGGTAAGGGATGTAAGTCACCTTGACGTCCGGCGGATTCCAGCTGCGGTCAAAACTGCCTTTGGGGTTGGCGGGCTGCATCAGCTTTGGGTACACCGCTTCCGGGTAAAACACATGCACGTCGCACATGCGGGCCAGCAGCCGCAGCGTCTGGTACGCCGAGTGCCCGTTCCACGGATGGGTGGAGATGGGGAAGTAATTCGTGATGACCGCGACCTTCAGCATGGGGGCAATCCTTGGTGTATCAGGCCGTCGACAGCCTTGAACATGTTGAATGCGCTGACCCAGTGCAGCTCAATACTCTTGCGCTGGGCGGCTTCATGGATCCACTGGAACATCGGTGCTAGTTTTCCGGGGTTAGCGCCGGTGCCAAGCAGCGCACCTGCATTATCCTCCCGTGCGCTGTGACCATACAGCTTGAGAAAGACGTCGTCACCCAGGCGCGGCGCGAGCGAAATCCAGCGCTCGACGCGGTAGGGCGTCGGCGGATCGTAAACCGAGAGCTCGCCCGTCTCCATGCGGGGCATCAGACGACCGCGATAGCGCAGGCCAAGCGGGCCGTTGATCATCAGTAGATCGCCCTGCTTCCCGCCGCCAACCGTAGCTTGTACGCCACTATCGAAACCCCGTGGCTTTTCAGGATCGCCCGTGGTCCAGTAGATCTGGTTGATGATGCGGGACTGGGTACGCGACGGCACCGACGGCATGGTGAAGTCGGCGTAGCAGCCGAGGTCGCGCAGCAGTTGGAGCTCGCCCTTGACGCCGCACCAGCGGCCGTCGGGACGGGAGTTATCCAGCGCCCAGTTGCCGTGGATGAAGCCGAACATCGTGCGGCCGTTGTGATCATGGAGGAGGCCGTGGTCGTTACGTAGCTGCGCGATGAACGTCGTCACCTTTTCGTGAAAGTTCGCGGCGGTGTCGTTGTCGTGATGGAGATGAACCTCGACGTCGAGCGTGCCGTCGACGGTAAGCGCGGTAATGCGGTTGAGGATGTCGCGCTGGTACTCCTCCTGCGGGTAGAAGGCCGTGAAGACCGGGGCTTTGCCCTGCGAATCTTTGGGTGCGGCAGCGGCGATCGCGGGCCAGCGATCTTCCCACGCGGCCACCCGGGCAAGACCTGTGTCGAGGGAGACGTTACTGCCCATCGGCTCGTAGTGGTCAGTGAGGGCGACCCAGAGACGCCTAGGCGCACCGACCGTCAGCCTGGCCGCGCGGTCACGCAAATACGAGGGGAACCAAAGATCGGCTTGCCTGGGTAACTTCACGTCAATCCTAAGGAGCGCCCTTCAGTATCATCTCGAGGGCTCAGCGGCATCATCTCCGATTCTAATGTATGTGCAGGCTGGCACTGTTACCCTAAAGGTCCATTGACATCTGGGAATCGAACACGGAAACTCGCCTTCAACCGCCGATGAAGATCGTTCACGTTGTCTACAGTCTGGATATGGGGGGGGCGGAGGTTCTGGTCGCGCAACTCTGCCGGATGCAGCGTGCGAACGGCCATGAGGTGTCGGTCTGCGCCTACTCGCGGTTGGGGCCGGTGGGTGAGATGTTACGGGGCGAAGGCATCGCCGTGTATGTTCCGGGCGAGGCCCACCCAACCACGACGATGTGGCGGTACTTCCAACATTTCCGAGCGCTCCGGCCCGATGTGGTTCACACCCACAACGTGGCTCCGACGATCCAGGCGGCCTTGCCGGCAAGATTGGCAGGGGCAAGGTCGGTGGTGTCGACGCGACACAGCCTGGTGGCTCCGCCGTACAACCGGGCGGAGGAGATCAAGTATGGCGTGATGGCTGCGTTCTGCGACTCGATCGCGGGCATCTGCGAGGTGACCTGCAACAACCTGCGGGGGGCGCCGATGGCCCATCGCGAAAAGATTGTGCGCGTCTACAACGGAGCGACAGCGGTGGAGCGGGTGCCGTTTGACGCGCTGGGCAAGCGGGGTTTCACGCTGGTGTTTGTGGGGCGGCTGGCTGCGGTGAAAAATCTTCAAACGTTGATCCGTGCGGTTGCGATTGCGGTGAGACAGGTTCCAGGGCTTGAGTTCTGGGTGGTTGGGGATGGGCCGGTGCGCGTTGCGCTTGAAAGCCTGGCCGCGGAGTTGGGTGTCGAGACCAGCATTCGTTTCTGGGGCCAGCGATTGGACACCGCCCAGTTCTTCGCTGCGGCAGATGCGTTCGCCATGTCATCCGTTTCGGAGGGCCTGCCGATGTCGCTGCTGCAGGCGATGTCCGTCGGTGTTCCTGCGGTCACGACGGACGTAGGCGGCATGGCCGAGGTGGTGAGGCTTTCGGGCGGCGGACTGCTCGCGCCGGTGGGGGATTTCGAGGCCATGGCGGAGGCGATCGTTAAACTCGCAACAGACGCTGCGTTGCGCTCGGAGCTCTCGCGCAAGGCGGCGGAGAGCTACCGGGCGGAGTTCACGCTGGAACGTATGGATGCGGCTTACATGGAGATTTACAGCCGGCGGCGATGAGCAGGGCCGCCGGCAAAGGCAACCGCAGATCCCTTCAGGATGACAAACAGAAGGGAGTCTGCGGCGATTCTTAGGCTGGGTGGGCCAGAGCATCTGCGGCGTCTTTGCCGGATTTCGACGACGGAGCCAGGATCGTTGCGCGCTTCAGATGCAGCGCGGCGTTAGCTTTGTCACCCAGCTTCCGATAGGTCATGCCGAGGTGGTACTGGGCGTCGGCGTTGGTGGGATCGGCCTTGACGGCCTCTTCCAACAGATCGCGCGCGGACAGGTAGCGGCCGCGTGCGAAGTAGACCCAGGCCAGGGTGTCGGCGGTGCTCGGCGAGTTCGGATTGCCGCTGCGAGCGTCCTGAGCCAGCCGAAGCGCCATGTCAAGGCTCTGATTGTTCTCGACCATCAGGTAAGCGAGGTTGTTGGAGGCGAGGACCTGGCCGGGTTCGAGCGCGAGCGCCTTCCAGTAGTACCCGATGGCCTTCTGGGCATCGCCCTTTTGCTCGTAGAGCTGCCCGACCATGGAGGTGGCTTTGCCGTCGCCCGGGTGAGCCTTGATGTAGCCCGCCCAGCTGTTGATGGCGCCATCGGTGTCTCCAAGGGCGCTGAGCGACTGGGCATATAGCTGCACCGCCGCTTCGTCGTCCGGGGTGATCGCGAGCGCCTGCTTGGCGGCGTCGCGCGCGGCGGTGAAGTCGCGCACTTCAAAGTCCACTGTAGCCAGCAGGTTGATCAGCGGAACACTGTTTGGGGCGAGTTCAATCTGCTTCTTGACGCGAGCGATCGCCTTGTCTGGAGCCTTGATGGAGAAGTAATACTGAACGAGCAGTTTGAGCGCCTCAGTTGCCTTGGGATTGGCGTCTAGTGCGCGTTCGAGATAGTCGACGCCCTCCGGGAAACGCTTCTGCACCATCGATATTTCGCCCAGTTCGCTGAGTGCGGCGACGTTCTTCGGTTCGCGATTCAGAACATCCTTGAAGTCCTTCTCGGCCTTCTCGAACTGCCGTTCGTTGGCCTCGGCCGTGCCGCGCCAGAGGTAGGCATCGGTGAAGTCGGGATTGCTTTCGATGGTCTGCTCGGCTACCTGCCCGAGCAGGCTGTTGTCGCCCTTGCGGTTGGCTATCTCAGCGAGTCCGATCTGGACATCGATATTACCGGGCGACAGCTTCGCAGCGTCGCGCAGACTCAACTCGGCGTTGACGGAGTCGCCCATCATCTGCGCCACGCGGGCGAAGGCGATCAGCAGCTGGAGGTGGTCGGGCGAGATCTTGGTCGCCTTCTCCAGCAGGTCGAAGGCCTCCTTGGACTTGCCGTCGTTCAACAACAGCGCGGCATTCAGGACTGCGACCTCCGGACTGTTGGGGTTCTCCTTGTCGAGATCGGCGGCAATCTTGGCTGCCTTGTCGTCCTTATGCTCGATGGTGAGGATCCGGGCGTAGGCGTAGCGCAGCTCGAAGCTCTTCGGGTTCTTCCCGACGAGGTCGGCGTAGGCGCTTTCGGCGGCACCGATTTCTCCGCGGCGGATGTAGAAGTCGCTGAGGACGGACGCTCCTTGCGGCGTATCGGCGAGGTCGTCTGCCGCCTGACGCAGCGCCTGCTCGGCCTGGGGCCGCTTGCCCAGGCGCATGTACACCTCGGCGAGATCCTGGCGCGCCTGCAGATTCTTGGGCGCGACCTTGACTGCGGCCTGCACCTCGACGAGCGCGGCCTCCACCTCGCCGGTCCTTTCGAGCATCGAAGCGAGCGCAAGGTGGGCTGTGACGTTGGTATTGTCGAGCGAAATAGCCTTGCGCAGCTCGTCCTTCGCCGCCGGAATCATGGCCGGGTCCTTGGCCTGGAGCATTGCCAGCGTGGTGTGGTACTCGGATTTATCCGGACGGATGTCGAGCGCACGCTGAATCTGCTTCATGGCCTCGGCCGGCTGGCTCTTCTGGGAGGCGATATTTGCGGCGAGGGAATAGGCGTCGGCGTTGTTGCGGTCGACAGCAAGAACCGCATTGACTTGATCCATTGCCCGATCCGGCAGGCCGGCGGCAAGCTGCATGTTTCCCACCTGAAGGCGCGCTTTGGTGTTGGTCGGGTCGAGATCGACCGTCCGCAGCATCTCCGTGTAGGAAGCGGCGATGGCACCCATTCTGAGGTAGACGACACCGAGTTCATAGTGCGCGTCGGCGAATCCGTGATCGACCTTGAGGGCGTTCGAAATCTGGATGATGGCCTCGCGGTCCTTGCCTTCCTTCTCGTAGCGCTTGCCGCTGTCGAGGTACTTCTGCCGGCGGACGTTGGGATCGCGGTTGCAGCCCGCAGTGAAGACGAGCGAGAGCGATAGTCCAAGCACCGCAAGGGTGGTAAGACGCGGATGAACAAGGCTAGCCATACGTGGTTCCTCGATGGTGAAGTGGTTCAATTTGGGGCCTCTTGCGGCACTTAAGCTTGCAATGACGTGGGATGCATTCAGTTGGGAATATACGCGGGCAACATTGGAATCAAATCTTTGGCGAACGCGACGGCGCGGAGATGAGCGGCGTCGCGATTCTCGTTGGCTTCAATTGGAGTGACGATACGGACCAGAGCGGCGTCGCTGCGGCCGTAGCGAATGGAATCGATGAGCATGTAGAGCTTGGCCTTGTAATCGTTGGCAATGGCCCGGCCGTGGGACTGGTACCAGTACAGGACTTCGGCGCGGTGGTCTCCGTTGACGATGATGTAATCGGCAACCTGACTGGACTTGCCGCTGGCATCGGTGAGTTGCGTCGTGCCGGAGGATTCAAACGACCAACCGGAACCGGGGAGGCAATTCTGCGGCGAGTGGATAGACTGCCCGGTGCGCTGGGTGGGGAAATAGGCAATAAAGAGGCCGACTGGCGGTCCCGACTTGCGGGTGCTGGCGTCTTCCAACCGGGGCGGCGCAGAACTCGGCTCTTCCATCCGGGGCGGCGTATAGATGCGATTCAGAAAAAAACCCTTCCCCAGAATCGCCAGGGCTTCCGGATCGATGGGTGTGGTGACTGAAATGAGGTTTCCCATGGCCACCGGAAACTCCGCCAGCGGAGTGCTCGTGGGCCCGTTATCTCCATCGCCGCGCCGGTACAACACTGCGACGGACAGCAGGAGGAGGGCAACGACGGTCCAGTAACGTGGGTTTCTCATTGGGCTTGGACGCTCTGGTCAGGGAAGTTCTGGGTGGGGAAGCGTTCCGGAGCGACCCGCTGCATGAGGCCGTGGATGGCGTACAGACAGGCCAGCGAGACGAGGAACATCAGCCAACCGGAGAATTCGTGGAAGAATCCAAGGGCCTTATCAGGATCCCAATACTGGACGCAGAGCCCGGTTCCTACAATGCGGGCGACGTTCGCCGCGACGGCGATGGGAACACTGGCAAAGGCGAGCAGAGTTCGGCGGCCCGTTCCGCGCTCCAAAAAGTAACCGAAGATCACGGCAACGGTAAAGAGACTCATCAGCGAACGGATTCCGCTGCAGGCCTCAGCCACCTCGAGCGGCATCGCCGGCAGATTGATAACGTTTCCCTCCCGTAGAACGGGGACGCCGGCGAGCGGCAGGAGGTTGCTGGCAACCTCGGACGCGAGCAACTGCAAAGGAAAGGTGATGTGGTTGAACAGTACGGTCGGGAACGGGATGGCCAGCGTCAGGACGAACAGCAGGAAGATGCTGCGGCGCATCATGAGACTGCCAAGCAACGTCCAGATCAATCCGGCAGCAAGAAAAATAAATGAAATTCTGGAGAGAAACAGGTCCGCGCCGAAGACGCCGACGAGCAGAACGAAGAGGCCGAGGACAACCAGCGGGATTCCAGCCCAGGTGGGCTTTTGCGGAGTGGCCCGTAGCAGGGCGCGCTGGTCCCAAACCAGAAACGCCGCGAAGAAAGGAATGAGCAGACCATGCGAATAGTCGGGAATATTGATCCAATCCTGAACCAGCTTGACGCCGACCCGGGCGTACAGGGCAAGGATCAGAACAAGGAGCATAGCGCCGCCAGCCCACACCGACCGATCCGACCCAAGCCAATTGCGAGCTCGGATTTGGTCGACTGGTAAGGCTGTCTCGGCCCGCAACATTTCCGTTTGGCTCACTGTTTCAGAATTCCGCATGAGCTGGGTACATACCTCAAGGCCTCAACCGCGTATATCATAAAGGATGTTCATCGGCTGGATTTCGGCACGATTTCGTCGATGAACCGCATAGACTTACTTATAGGATAGACGCTGGCCAACCGAAATGACCGAAAAGCGGCATGGCGTCAGCAATATAGCCATGCGAGAGTAACTTTGGCACGTTCGTAACCTGCACTAGAATGACAGGTAACCGCTATGAAATATTTGCTGACCTTATTGTCCCTTTGCTTCCTCTCTTGCTCTGTTGGTTCATTTAGCCAGGAGCCCACACCTAAGCCGGTCGCGCCGGCAACGACCTCGCCATCCCCTGCGCTGAGTCAGGCAGCGGCAGAGCAGGCCGCTGGACAGACGGCCGCGGCGGCCGCCGCAGCCGAACCTGCGCCGGTGCAGGATCTCGATCCCAACTATGTGCTCGGCTCCGACGACGCGATTATGGTGCACGTCTGGAAAGAGCCCACAATCTCCGGGCCGCTGGTGGTCAGGCCCGATGGGCGGATTTCTCTTCCGCTGGTAGGCGATCTGCCGGCATCAGGCATGACTCCGATGGCGCTGGGTGCGGAGATCGCAGACAGCCTGAAGAAATTCATCAACGATCCGTCGGTGACCGTGACCGTGACTGCGGTGAACAGCAAGCGGATTTTCTTCATCGGCGAAGTCAACCGGTCCGGGCCGGTCTCCATGACGCGTGAGATGACGATGCTGCAGGCGATCTCTGCGGCGGGCGGGCTTTCGCCCTATGCGAACCAGCGGAAGATTTATATTCTGCGCGGGGAAAAGGGCAAGCAGGTAAAGATTCCGTTTGACTATAAGAAGGCCCTCAAGGAAGGGAATCAGCAGGGGGTCGTCCTAGCCCCTGGAGACACCATCGTGGTCCCATGACAAAACCTGCCTCACTTTTCCTCTTTTGCTGCAGTTGTTTCCTCCCCGCCGCACGTCTGGCCGTAGGACAAAGTGTGCCAGTTCGCAGCGGCTCTCCGCTCTACACGGGATTTCAGCTCCCCACGATCGCCGGTACGCTGCATTACTCGCTGAGCGCCGCCGAGCGAGTCACGTTCGGATACGACAACACCGTAGGCACAGTCTCTGCCGCAACGTTTTCCGGCAACGTGGGGCTGATTACTCCGAGCAAGACCAAGCCAACGGATTTATCCGCCTCAATCGGCTACCTGGCGACCACCGGGGGTGGCCAGCCGTCCGCATTTTTTACTGACTTTATGATCTCGCAGTCCTACAACACGAGAAGCTGGAAGCTGAGGCTGAGCGACTCCCTGCGCTATCTGCCGGAGACGCCTTCGTCCGGTCTCTCAGGTATCGCTGGGGTTGGCGATCTCGGCACCTCCGTCCCGGGCATTCCAACCCAGGGCGTGTTGATTCCGTTTGCGACCCGCATTGAAAACTCCGTGAACGGTGACGTGACCCGGGTCATTACGGGCAAGACGACAGCGAGCATCACCGGCGGCTATTCGCTGGAGCGCTTTCCGGGCTACAGCGGCGGCATCCAGACGGACATCTACTCGGGTCGCGGCACGGTGACCCACCGGATCGACGGGCGCAGTTCTGTGGCCGGAAGCTACCACTACTCCCGCTTCGGCTACGTCGGCGTCAACGGTACCTTTCAAGCGCAAGGCGTCAGCGTTCAATACAAGAAGCAGTTGAATCGTAGATTTTCGGTTGACCTGGGTGGCGGCCCGCAGATCATCAGCAAGTCGACCCTGACCGGACGCCCGGCGTCGATAAGCTACACCGCGGACGTTCAGGCTACTTATATCGGCAGCATCGCCAGCGCGTTGACCATGTCAGCCAGCTACAAGCGTTCGTCGAACGGCGGCTCCGGCCTTACCTTCGGGGCGATCAACGACACCGTGAGCGGCAACATTTCGCGCCGCATCACGCGCTCGCTGAACGTGAGCGCCCTGGGAACCTACTCGCACAGCACCGGGTTGCAGTTGATCACGCAGTCCCAGATCAACGCGGAATCAGTCGTCGGAAGCGTCCAGGCCAATCGGGCGATTACCGAAAAGCTTTCCATTTACGCCAGCTACACAGCACAGCATCAGTCGATTCAAGGGACCAACTACAAGGGCACCCCACTGAATGGGCTCCAGCAGGTTCTTGGAATCGGAATCACGTACTCACCGTCCCCCTTCCATCTCGGACGATAATAAGGAGCATTATGCTTGGTCATCGGAAACTTGAAGCTGCCGACTACTTGTCCATCCTGAAGCGTCGGATGGTCATGATTCTGTGCTTTGCCGTCGTCTGCCCGATCCTTGGCGCGATCCTGACGAAATTTATCCAGCCCAAGTACATGTCGCAGACGTTGGTCCTGATCGAAGAGCAAAAGGTACCCGAGGACTACGTGAAGCCGGTGATTGCCTCTGGCCTGGACGAACGACTCTCCTCCATGCGCGAACAAATCCTGAGCCGTTCGCGCATCCAGCCGGTCATCGAGAAATACAGCTTGTACAACACCGGGCGCACCACGATGGACGAGCGCGTGGAACTAACGCGCACGGCGATCAACATCCAGCCGATCCGGTCAGCCATTACCAATAACAAAGGCCTGCCAGGATTCTTCATCACCTTTGTTGCGAACGATCCGCATACGGCACAGCTGGTGTGCGGCGAAATCACATCGCTGTTCCTGAATGAGAACCTCCGCTCTCGCGAAGCCTCCGCGGAAGGCACCACCGACTTCCTCAAGGGGCAACTCGCTGACGCCAAGCGCAATTTGGACGAGCAGGATACGAAGCTGGCCGCATTCCAGCGGCAGTACTTCGGCAAGCTGCCGGGTGAAGAAGGCACCAACCTGAACATGCTGAACAGCCTGAATACCCAGCTGGAGGCGACAACGCAGTCGCTCTCGCGCATGGAGCAGGATAAGGTGTTCTCCGAGAACATGCTGGCGCAGATCCAGGCATCGACCGCGCCGACCCCAGGTTTGGGCTCGGAAGAATCGAAGATTCCAATCTCCGAAATCATGAGCCCTGCGGTGATGGCAAAGCAGAAGCAGCTGAACTCGCTGCAGGATAAAGAAAACGACTTGCTGAACCAGTACACGCCCAACCACCCCGACGTGGTCGCGGTTCGGCGGCAGATCTCTGATCTGAAGAAGGAACTTGCGCAGCCGGCCGCTTCGGCGCCCGTCGCGATGGGTGGCGGAGGAGGGACACGGCCTGCTCAGCGCCCGACAGAATCGCTCCAGGTGCAGCAGCTTCGCTCCCAGTTGCGCGCAGCTGAGTTGGGCATCGCCGAGAAGCGTCGGGAGCAGCAGGTGATTCAAGGCAAGCTCGGCATGTATCAGGAGCGCGTACAGTCGAGTCCGCAGGTCGCCGAGGAGTACAAATCGCTGACCCGCGACTACACGACGGCGCAGAAGTTTTATGACGAATTGAATGCCAAGATGAGCCACTCCAAGATGGCGACCGACCTGGAGCGTCGCCAGGAGGGCGAGCAGTTCCGCGTGATGGACGAGCCCAACCTGCCGGATACTCCGTCGTTCCCCAACGTGTGGATCTTCGCGGGCGGCGGACTGGGACTTGGCTTGTTTGTGAGTCTGGCGATTGCCGGATTCCTGGAATATAAGGATACGTCGCTGCGCAACGAGCGCGACGTCTGGGCTTTCACACGGCTGCCGACACTTGGCATTATCGCGGTCAGCGGCGACATTGAGCATGAGGTGGTGGTTCATCCCAAGCTGTGGGACCGAATCATCAGCCGCATTAAACGTACGCCGCCGGTCAAAACCGACGGAGACTCCCTTGCCAGTGCGCGCGGATAACTATGTATAAGAGCTTCTATCAACTTAAGAGCAATCCCTTCAATACGAGTCCGGACCCCCGATTCCTGTACATGATGCCGCACACGCGTGAGGCGCTGGCAGGGCTGGAGTACGGCATCTCCGCGCGCAAGGGCTTCATCGTGCTGGTCGGTGAGGTGGGGACAGGCAAGACAACCCTGCTGCGGCGGGCGCTGGGCTCCTTTACCAAGGGTCGCGTGTTTACGTCGTTCATCTTCAACCCGCGGCTGGAGGTGCTGGACTTCCTCGAGTTTGTGCTGAGCGACTTTGGCATCACCCCCACCACGCGCACCAAGTCGGGCATGCTGATCCAGCTGAATCGCTGGCTGATCGAGCGTTTCCGCCAGCAGGAGACCTGCGTGATTGTGGTGGACGAGGCGCAGAACCTCTCGTCCGAACTGCTGGAAGAGATTCGCCTGCTCACCAATCTTGAGACTTCGTCGGAGAAGCTGGTGCAGATCATACTCTCCGGGCAGCCGGAGTTCGAGGACAAACTCCGCCAGCCGGAGTTGCGGCAGTTGCGCCAGCGCGTCTCGCTATGGTGCCGGACAAAGGCAATTACAGAGGAGCAGACGGCGGCCTACATTGCCCAGCGCCTGCTGATTGCGGGAACCTCGACGCCAATTTTTACCCCCGAGGCCGTGCTGGCAATTCATCGGACCAGCCGCGGGATTCCCCGCGTGATCAATCTGGTGTGCGAGCATGCGCTGATCCATGGCTACGTGGAGCAGATGGCGCAAATCCCCGAGAGCGTCATTCTGTCTGTTGCGCTTGAGCTCGACCTCGACACACAGCCGTTCTCGGTTGCCCCGAATCAGGGTGGCCTTCTGACGGTCGGCAACGAATCTGGAAGGTGGGACCGATGAGCAAGATTTATGAAGCGCTTTTGCGCGCCGAGCAGGAACGAGCCGCCTCGACGAACCAGCCGCAACAGGCTCCCGAGCAAACCACCCACGTGATCGAGCGGGCCGCCGCTGCTGCCTCTGCCCTGGCGGTGGAGGAGCTTCCAGCCACGACGGAGACGTCAACCCACGTTCCGGTCGCCGACCCTGTCTATACCGAGCCACGGTCCTATGACGAGCCCACGTATGTCGAGCCCGCCTATAGCAGTGTCGCCGCTGTTACCCATCCGACCGCGCCTCTGGACATCAAGGCCGTTCGGTCGACGGTGTGGAAGCCCATGCTGGACAAGCTGCCGGCTCTGGAAGAGCGTGGTAACGCCGTGGAGCAGTTCCGCAGCCTGCGCACCCGCTTGTTTGGCTTCCGCGATCTGAACAAGTTGAAGTCGATTCTGATCAGCAGCGCTCTTCCGCGCGAAGGCAAGAGCTTTATTGCTGCTAATTTGGCCATATCGTTTGCGCGTCATAAGGCAAGCCGCGTCCTGCTGATCGACGGGGACATGCGGCGCAGTTCGCTGCATGCACTTTTTGGCTGTGAGCAAACGCCAGGCTTAACCACGTACCTTGCGGGTCAAGCTTCTCTGGCTCAGATTATGCAGACTGCCGCCGTGAACGATGATGGTTCGCCGCTGTTCGCGGGGCTTGGCTCGCTGACTTTCATCGGTGGCGGTGAGGAAGGCGACAAGGCGGCCGACCTTTCCGGCAGCGGTCGCTTCAAGAAGCTGATTGAGGAAGCGTCGCCGTATTTCGACTGGATTATCGTCGATTCCTCACCCGTCAACCTGGTCACCGACGGCGTCAACCTTGCCAGCGCCTGCGATGCCGTGCTGATGGTGGCACGGGGCGGCGTCACGAAGTTTGAGGCGGCGCAGCGGGCACTCGGAGAATTGAAATCTTCCAAGATTCTTGGGGTTGTGCTGAATGCCGTTGACCGTTCGCCCCAATCCGACGGGTACTACGGGTACGATGGCTATGACCTACCTAAGACTCCTACAGGGCAAGCTACGCAATGATTCGTTTGTTGAACGTTTATTACCCTACGCGGACGGTGATGTTGCTGCTCTGCGAGGCGCTAATCGTCGCAAGTTGCTTCTTCGCGGCTGCATTTCTGGTTCTGGGGCCGGACGTCTGGCTGGCTCTGAACTATGAATACGGCTACCTGAAGATCGCGGCTCTGACGTTCATCAGCATCAATTTTTCGTACTATTTCGACCTGTTTGAGCCACAGCTGGTTTCCGCGAGGGAAGCCATCTACTTCCGCATCCTGCTCGTCCTGGCGTTTGATTGCTTCGTCGTGTCAGCGGTACTGTTCTTCTTTCCCGAGTCGTCCATCGGGCCGGGGCATGTCTACGGGCTCGGCCTGGCACTGCTGACGCCGGTGCTGATCCTGTGGCGTCGGGCGTACGACTGGATCGTGAGCCTGAAGGTCTTTCGCGAGCGCGTTTACGTTCTGGGGGCGGGAGACTTTGCACGCTCAGTGGTGGATGCAATCGGGTCACGCGGCGACCTGGGCATGGAAGTGGTCGACTGGCAGGAGGTGGACCTGGCCGAGCCGGGAGATCGTAAAAAGGTTTGGATTTCGGAACTGGCCCGAATCGGACAGTCGGCCAATCCGGTGAATCGGATCATCATCGCGATGGAGCGCCAACGCGGCGAGCTTCCGGTTCAGGAATTGTTGAACCTGCGCTTCAAGGGCATCATCGTCGAGGATGCAGGGTCGCTCCGGGAACGGCTCTCAGGCAAGATTCAACTCGATGGCCTACGCCCCAGCAGCTTCCTCTACGCGGAAGGCTTCCGTCTGCGCGCCTCGCAGCAGTTCACCCGGCAGATTCTTTCCACGCTGGCTGCTTCGTTCGGCCTGCTGATGTTTGCGCCGATCTTTCCGTTCGTTGTGCTCGCTGTGCGCCTGTCGTCCAAGGGGCCCATCTTCTTCAAGCAGACCCGCGTGGGAGCCGGCGGGCGACACTTTGAAGTCGTCAAATTTCGTACAATGTATACAGATGCCGAGGCTGGTGGGGCCAAGTGGGCAACCAAGAACGATCCGCGTGTCACCAAGGTGGGCATGTTCATGCGCAAGACGCGCATCGATGAGGTTCCGCAGCTTTGGAACGTGCTGAAGGGCGACATGGGGTTTGTGGGGCCTCGTCCGGAGCGCCCGGAGTTTATCCCGATGCTCTCCGAACACCTGCCGTTCTACTACATGCGGCACCTGATCCGGCCCGGCCTTACCGGCTGGGCCCAGGTGCGGTATGGCTATGGCGCAACGCTCGCCGAGGCTCGGGAAAAGCTGGAATACGACCTCTACTACATCAAACACATGACGCTGGGCCTTGACCTGCTCATCATGTTTGAAACGGTCAAGACCATCCTCCGCCGCCGGGGCGCGCAGTGATTTCGGTCTTCTGGATCTCGCTCGCTACGATTGCTTACACCTACGCGGGCTATCCGATTCTGATTGCTTCTGCCGCTCGTGTCGGTTCTCGGCAATGGAAGCGCGCCCCCTGGCCGCTCGAAATCAGCCCTGCACCGATATCGGTGGTGATGGCCGTGCATAACGGCGCAGCGATGCTGCCCGACCAGCTCCGCCATCTGCTGGCACTGGAGCCAAACCTGGTCCGTGAGGTGATCGTAGTCTCGGACGGCTCGACCGACGCGACGGCGGAGATTTTAAGGCAGACGTCAGACCCAAGGCTACGTGTCTTTATCCACGCCACACAGGGCGGTAAAGTGGTCGCGCTGAATCGCGGCATTGCAGAGGCTCAGGGCGAGATTCTGCTGTTTGTAGATATTCGGCCACGGGTTGGCAGCGGCGCGCTGGCATCGCTGCTGGCCAACTTCGCTGATCCCAGCGTGGGCTGCGTGGCCGGCGAGTTGATCCTCAGCCAGGAGGGGCACGATGCGACGGCATCGGCTGTGAGTGGTCTCTACTGGCGATACGAACAATGGATCCGGAACTGTGAAGCCGCAGTCGACTCGCCTGTCGGCGTGTACGGTGGCTTCTACGCGATACGGCGGTCGCTGGCGACTCCGGCTCCAGCCGGGCTGATCCTGGACGATATGTACCAGCCGCTGGCCATCATTCGCCAGGGGTATCGAAGCGTTCTCGACCGGAAAGCAATCGTGTCGGACCGCTGGCCGGCTAAGGCGACAGGTGAGTTTTCCAGAAAGGTCCGGACGTTGGCTGGGAATTTTCAGTTGATCGCCGAAGCCCCGTGGCTTCTGACCCCGGCAAACCGTGTGCTGTTCCAGCTTGTCTCGCATAAGCTGATGCGGCTGGCAGTGCCGTACTTCTTTGTGCTGCTGCTGATCAGCACTGCGTGGCTGGGCCGCACCTCCCCGATCATGGCCATATTCGCCATCGCACAGATTTTGTTCTGGGGGATGGCGGCAGTTGCCATCCGCAGGCGGGTCCCCGTGCTGCAACGTATCGCCGCACCCGCGAGCGCACTCCTGGTGCTGAATGCCGCCGCCGTGGTCGGACTGTATACGTTCCTGTTTACGCGCGGCCCATTGTGGCGGATCTGGTCGCCGACCTCGGCTGACTAACTGCTGCAAATTGCGAAACACCAAAAAAAGGAGCCCCGCTTTCGCAAGGCTCCCTCTTGGTAAAACTTGTTGGCTACGCCTGGACGATTTTACGCCGGCGAAGCATGAGGCCAGCCGCACTCGCCAGACCTGTGCCGAGCAGCATGAGGCTGCTGGGTTCAGGCGTCGTGACGAGATTGCCCTCGTAGTAGTTGCCGCCGGTAGGGCCGGGGTTGCCGAGGATGTTGGTCATCGTTGCGTTGGAACCCGCAACGCCATTGAGGCTGACGTATCCGGTGAAAATGAGATTCTTACCTGACAGCGTATATCCTGTCACGTAAAACTGGAGCGTGTTGCCGAGCGCGGTCGAGGTGAAGAGCAGCTCACCAGCCCCTGGATGGATACCCGAGAAGACAAACGTGGTAGACATCACTGCGGAGGTGAAGACCTGAAGTCCACCTGAGCCGCCCTTGAGCGATTCGGGGTTGTTGTAAGACAGACCGAGCGTAGGACCTGATCCAACGACGGTGACGATGCCGTGGCAGCAGATACGTAGCGTGCTGCCATTCGGCGGCATGGGGCTGGCGTGAGCCAGTTGGGCGGATGCAGCGAGCATCGCGCCGAAGGTAAGAACTTTGAGAAGGGTCTTCATGAAAGAGGGCTCCTGAATGTTAGCTAGTATTTCGTTTGCGGTACTTATATCGAGGAGCTGTGGAATGCATTTTCATTCCTTTATGCCCCTTCTTCCCAATGTCTTTCGGATGAAGCGTAGCGAGCTTCGAACTAAGGAACCTCATCGCGTGTACAACTGACCAATCAGGTCGTACACCTTCAGGGTAGGGAGCTAGCTCGAACGTGCTATTTCTTCTCCAGTGCCATGATCTTACCGAGATTTCCTCTTGTTTGAAACATTTTTTTTATTAATCTGGGGGGAAATCCGCACTTTAAGTCGAAAAAGTATTCGCGTTATCAGACATTTATGAGGGTCATTTTCACACGTTACGGGTGCGCTGTGAAATCTCGTTACTTCGAAATCCGAGGGGTCTACAACTAATGGTTACCAAGTAATCTTTAAGTGTTACTTTAGTTCATACATCGAGAGAGGCGGAGCCGACCTCACACTGATATCTTCCTCTCAGGACCTCCAAAATTCCCTTGGCTAACTACCTCATCACCGGCGTCGCTGGTTTTATCGGATCGCACCTCGCCCATGCGCTTGTCGCTCAGGGGCACAGCGTGCGTGGCATCGACAATCTGGCCACTGGCCTTCAAACGAATCTGGATGAGCTCGCAGGCAAGACCGACTTCCGACTTGTCGACGTGCGCGATGCAGCAGCAACCGCCGCGGCGTGCGAGGGCATTGACGTGATCCTGCATCAAGCGGCCATTCCAAGCGTCCCGCGCTCGGTGCTGGACCCCCGCACAAGTCACGAGGCGAACACCAATGGGACGTTTAACCTGCTGGAAGGCGCTCGTGCGGCCGGAGTGTCCCGTGTGGTTTATGCGGCTTCGTCGTCAGCCTATGGCGATCAGCCGGGCTTTCCGCGCAAGGAAACAATGGCCCCGCAACCCATCTCCCCATACGCGGTGCAGAAGCTGACGGGGGAGCTGTACATGCAGTCGTACTGGCGCGTCTACGGGCTGGAGACAGTGTGCCTGCGCTATTTCAACATCTTTGGCCCGCGGCAGGATCCGAACTCACCTTACTCGGGCGTGATGGCGAGGTTCATTGCGCAGATGCTGAACGGCGAGACGCCGACGATTCTGGGCGACGGCGAACAGGGCCGCGACTTTACCTACGTCGACAACGCGGTGCAGGCCAACCTGCTGGCCGCAACGGTGCCTGCGGAACGTTGCGCCGGGCGGGTGTTCAACGTTGCGTGTGGCGAGCGTCACACGCTGAATCAAACCTATTCCTACCTGCGTGAACTATTGGACTTTCCGCATCCGGCCAATCACGGACCCACCCGATCGGGTGACGTACGGGATTCACTGGCAGACATTTCCGAAGCACGGCACCAGTTAGGCTACGAACCCGCAGTCGGGTTTCGCGAAGGCCTGACTCGGACAATTTCCTGGTATCGCACCCAACCCACCAGATAAGGGCTCTCGATTAATGACTTCTGTCGACACCAGTGTTAAGCCAGCTACAGTTATGCCATCTACGACGTTGAACGAATTTTTGCGTCGCATTTCCGATCGGACAGCTCAGATCGGGATAGTGGGCCTGGGTTATGTCGGGCTGCCTCTGACTTTGCTGTTCGCAGAAGAGCGCTTCCGGATTACCGGCCTGGACATCGACAAGGGCAAGGTCTGGATGCTGAACAACGGCCAAAGTTACATCCACCGCATTGAGCCGGAACATATCCAGGCGGCGCAGGCAGTAGGCTTTTGCGCGACGACAGACTTTGCCGAGGTGGCGAAGCTGGATGCCGTCCTGATCTGCGTGCCGACGCCGCTGCACTCGGACCACACGCCGGATATGAGTTACGTGGTGTCGACCATTGAAGCGGTGGCGCCGCACCTGCGGCCGGGCCAGCTGGTGATCCTGGAGAGCACAACCTATCCAGGGACGACGGAAGAGATCATCGTCGAGACGATCGAGCGGCATGGCCACCGGGTGCTGCGGGCAGAGAAGGATGCCGACCCGGCAACGCTGGCGCTTGGCGGGGTGCTGGTGGCGTTTTCGCCGGAGCGCGAAGATCCAGGCAACACGACCACCGCGCGGCGCGATATCCCGAAGATCGTGGGCGGCGTGGATAGCGCTGCTTCGATTGCGGCGTGCGCCCTCTACAGCACCATTTTTGCGCGGGCGATTCCGGTGTCTTCGCCGGCCGCAGCGGAGATGACGAAGCTGCTGGAGAATATCTACCGCTCCGTGAATATTGCGCTGGTGAACGAGATGAAGCAGCTTTGCCTGCAGATGGAAATAGACATCTGGGAGGTGATCGACGCGGCGGCAACCAAGCCGTTTGGCTTCCACGCGTTTTATCCGGGGCCGGGGGTGGGCGGACACTGCATTCCGGTGGACCCGTTCTATCTGACGTGGAAGGCGAAGCAGTTCAACTGCGAGACGCGGTTTATCGAGCTGGCCGGCGAAGTGAACGAATCGATGCCAGAGTTCGTGGTCGGCATTGCCGAAAAAGAGTTGGAGCGCCGGGGGAAGATGATCGTCGACGCGAAGATTCTGGTGCTGGGAGTCGCGTATAAGCGGGACGTGGACGATCTGCGCGAATCGCCGGCTTTGACGGTGATCAAAATGCTGCGCTGGGCCGGGGCGCTGGTGGCCTATAACGACCCCTTCTTCCCTACCGTCGGATCGGGTCGCAAATACGACTTGAAGATGCATTCCGCGCCAATCGAAGATCTGGGCCAGTACGATTGCGTAGTGATTTTGACCAACCACAGCGCCTATGACTACGCAAACATCGTGGCGGAGTCGCAACTGGTGATCGACACCAGAAACTCGACGCGGAACTTTCCTGGGCCGAATGTGGTGCGCTGCTAGTAGATTGTGTTGCCGGAATAGGCAACTGCAAGAACAACCGCAGATCCCTCCGGGATGACAAATAACAAGGGTTCAAAAGACCTTAGTACTCGCAGCGCTGGAAGCTGATGCTGGCTGTGATGTTTCTCTCATGGGCGTGGCAGTCGAGCTCGAGCTCGCCGGAGAGTGTAGGGCGTCCTGAGCCACGGACGGCCGGCTGCTCCTGCGTGTGGAGCTTGAGCGTGGAGCAGACCTTCTCGTCCAGGAGTATTCCGGCGGTATCGATGGTGTGCAGCGTGGCTCGCACGTGACCCGGAGCGCGGGGATCGGGTTCGACTTCGAGCCGGAGCGGAGCGTCCGGGGAGTGGTTTGGATTGGCGAGGCGAACGTCGCGCAACCCGGGGTTTTCCCAGAGGAGCGTCATGATGCTGTTGGACTGGCCGACCGGCTTTCCGTCGAAGGGATCGCGGGTGCAACCCTGGGGGTGCCACTGCCAGGTGTCGCGCCAGCTTCCAGAACTGGTCATGGTGCCGCGTTCGGTGAAGAATTCCGACTGGCAGCCGGTGAGGGCCAGCAGGACGGCGAGGGCGAGGGCCAGCTTCATCGGCCGGCTGCCGGTCTAGCGGTGGGTTTGGCACTGACACGGACGGCCGAGTAGAAGACTCCACAGGCGCTGACTACGATGCGGCCGGGAGAGGCGAGGACGATGGTGTCGCCGGGAACCTCTGTTGTGGCGCCGGTGATGTCGGCGTCTTCGTGCTGGAGGTCGATCTCAGTAACTGACGCGGTACCGATCCCTAGCTCCGGCAGGTCTACCTTATATTCATCCAGGAATTTGCGTCGGCTGATGGTGCGGGAGAGGGCGTCGGTGATGGGCTCCGCGCCCCCGCGCCAGACGAGGGCGTCGGCCTTGTAGGTGAGGGTGGTGCCGACGAGTGATTTGGCGCGGGCTTCGTCCCAGCATTGCGGATTGTGGGTGGGAAGAATCTTCACAATGCGCCACCTGCCGGAGATGGAAGTCGGCATGAATTGGGCCTGTGCGGCGCCGGCTGCGAGCGCGGGCAGGAGCAAGAGTCGCAGGTGCTTCACCATGATGTTAAGGATAGCAAAATCGAGGCTTAGGCCTGCCCACCCGCGCAGCGCCGGAGTTCCAACCACGCGGCAGCCCGGAGACTGCTGACCATGCTATAGTTCGGACGATGAATTAATGTTAACCCTGTAGGAGCCTGACGATGAGAGCCCCGATCGCTGTGTTTGCGCTGACGGTAGCTGCCGTGGCGCAACAGAATCCTTCCACGATGAAAAAGATCGGCACGGTGGACGTGCGGTTCCAGTCGTACAACGTGGAGATGGTAGAGGTGACGGGAGGCCGGTTCTGGAAGCCTTACTCGAGCACGGCTGCAGCGGCACCGGTGGCTTCGGCGGGGGCGACGCCGGGTGGGATTGACCCGTCGCTGTTTGAGCAGCGCAAGCCGATCGACCTCTACAACCCGAAGCTGCGGAAGCTGGCGGCGGCGCTGGGACCTGCGTACGTGCGGGTGCCAGGGACGTGGGAGAACACGATGTACTTTCAGGACTTGGACGCGACCGCGCCGGGTGCGACGCCGGAGGGGTTTGGCGGGGTGCTGACGCGGGCACAGTGGAAGGGTGTGGTCGATTTCTCGCGGGCGGTGGATGCGAAGATCGTCACCTCCTTCGCTACCAGTGCGGGGACCAGGGACGCAGCAGGCGTGTGGACTCCCGCTGAGGCGCGCAAGTTTATGGCGTACGACAAGTCGCTTGGAGGCAATATTGCAGCGGCTGAGTTTATGAATGAGCCTACGTTCGCGAGCGCGGCGGGTGTTCCGAATGGCTACGACGGGACGGCGTATGGGCGGGACTTCCTGGTCTTTCAGCGATTCTTCCGGGAGGCAGCGCCACGTGCCATCCTGCTCGGACCGGGATCGGTGGGCGAGGGCATAGACATGGTGGTGCCGGGACGGTTGCTGCCATCCAAGGATCTTATGGCGGCGTCCGGTCCGAATCCTGTGGATGCGTTCTCGTACCACTATTACGGCAGCGTTTCGTCGCGATGCTCCCGCCTGGGGGCAGCGGGGACGACGCCGGACGCGGCGCTGAGCGAAGACTGGCTGAGGCGGACCGATACGGTCGAGGCCTTCTACGCCAAGCTGCACGATGAGTACGCGCCTGGCAAGCCAATCTGGCTGACCGAGACGGGGCAGACCGCGTGCGGCGGAGATCGCTGGGCTTCGACATTTACCGACAGCTTCCGCTATGTCGACCAGATGGGCAGCCTGGCGCGGCGAGGGGTGCAGGTGATTGCGCACAACACACTGGCGGCGAGCGACTACGCGCTGATCGACGAGGCGACGCTGATGCCAAGGCCGAACTTCTGGGCGGCTCTGCTGTGGCACCGGACGATGGGGACGACGGTGTTTGACGCGGGAAGCGCCAAGGCCGCCAAGGTGCACGTGTATGCGCAGTGCATGAAGGGGAAGGGGGGTGGGGTGACGGTTGTTGCCTTGAATGTTGACCGGGAGGCGGCGCAGGAGATTGAGATTGCGGGGAAGTCGACGCGGTACACGCTGACCGCGCCGGAGTTGATGAGCCGGTCGGTGGAGTTGAATGGGAAGGCTATGGGACTGGCGGCGAATGGGGATGTGCCGAAGTTGGTTGGCGTTTCGGCGGCGGGCGGGAAGGTGTCGCTGCCGGCAGCTAGTATCAGCTTCTTTACAGTGGCTGGGGCGGGGAATTCCGCTTGCAGGTGAGGTTTTGGCTGGCACGAGCAGACCGAAAAGAGACAATCGCGGATCCCTGCGGGATGACAAACAAAAAGTAAGGCTCGGACCGTTGGGAGTCCGAGCCTTTGCTGTTGTCCTTCACCGCGAAGCGGTCCAAAACGGTGCGAAGCACTCAGATTCGCATCGGCATCAGGATGTAGCGGTACTTTACGTCTTCGTTGCCGTCTTCGGGGCGCATCTGGCCGGCGGACTGGGCGTCCTTGAACTCCAGCCGGACTTCTCCCTGGGTGCCGATAGCCTTCAGGAAGTCGATCAGGTACTGCGAGTTGAAGCCGACTACGAGCGGGTCGTAGTTATAGGGGGTCTCGATGGTGTCTTCCGATTCGCCGGCGTCGGTGGACTGCGAAGAGAGCTTGAGCTCGTTCGATTCGAGGCGGATCTTGATCGCGCCGGACCGCTCGTCGGCAAATTGAGCGACGCGCTGGATGCAGCCCATCAGGTCTTCCGAGCGCACGATGACAAACTTGTTGTTATCGCGCGGCAGAACTGCCTCGTAGTTGGGGAACTGGCCGGTGAGCTTACGGCTGGTCAGGACGCGGCCGCCAACCTTGAAGAAGAGGGTGGAATCGTCGTCGGCAAACTCCATCGTCTCGGACTCGGTCGTGGAGAGCAGTCCCGACAGCTCTGAGAGCGCCTTGCGTGGGATAAGGGTCTTCTTCTCGCCAGTGATGCCTTCGATGTTCTCACCGAGCTTTTCGACGTGGGCGAGTCGGTGGCCGTCGGTGGCGACCATGGCCATGGACTCAGCCTTGAGGACGAGCAGCGCGCCGTTCAGCGTGTAGCGCGACTCCTCGTTCGAGATGGCGAAGATGGTTTTGGAGACCATGTTTTTGAGGCTGGCGACCTGCAGCTTGTAGGCACCGACGGTGGGGAACTCCGCCACTTGGGGGAAGTTGGCGCGGGCCATGCCGACCATCTTGGTGTTGGAGCGGCCGGCGCGGATCTGCACCCAGTGGTTGTCCATCAACTTGATGGAGATGTCGCCCTCGGGCAGCAGGCGGATGTAGTCATACAGCTTGCGGGCCGGGATGGTGCAGGCGCCGGGCTTCTTGACGCGGGCCGCGCAGCTGGTCTTGAGAGACTGGTCGAGGTCGGTCGCGGTGATGGTGAGGCGACCGGCGGTGCCGCCGTTGGAGTCGGCGTCGATAGTGGCTTCGAAGAGGAAATTTGAGAGGATCGGGATGGTGGTCTTGCGCTCGACGACCGACTGCGCAGCGGTGAGCTCGCGGAGGAGCTCAGCGCGCGACACGGTGATCTCGAGGTTGCCAGAGGGGACGGCGGTCGCGGCGGTGGTGTTGGTCTCGGGATCTTCGGTCATTGTGCTCAAGGGGCGTCTCCTGTCGATGGCGCTCGAATCAAAGTTTCCGGCCAGACCTCCTGATTCTAGGTTCTCGGCACCACTTCATGCGATACAAAATGTCTGTGGGAAAGCAAGAACAATTTGTGCGAAGCGGGGACAGGTAGATCAGGCTGAGCGTGTGACTGGATGCGGGGCTGCGAGGGGTACTAAGAAGAACTATGAAAGAGTGACAAAAGAAAGAAGTAGTACTCGTTGTCGCTTGAAATGTGGATTTCAGATGGAAGCGGTTTGAGGTGATGGACTTGCGTCGTGGACGTGATTTAGAAAAGGCGCTCGGCCACCTCGAATGATGCGGATTGCAGGGGACGCGTGAGGGAGAGACCACCGCGTTCTCCCACTTCTGCACAAGGCGATTTCGAGCGTGGCGCAGAACGCCCGGCCGCAACGTGTAAGTCTGGTGCAACTCCATCGAAATAAAGGGCTTCTTACGTTCCAGATATGAACATGTGTGCGCCGATTGAGAGGATAATCGGGATGGAATTGGAATGGAGAAGTCAGGCATGAACATTGCGATCTTTGGAGCGAGTGGGGCAACTGGACGATTGTTGACCGAGCGATGCCTGGCGGCCGGCCATCAGGTGTCTGCGCTGCTTCGGACCCCGGGGTCGTTTCCGTATTCGGGCAAGGTGCGCATGGTGCAGGGGGATGCTTTCGAGACAGCCGCGATTGCCGAAACGCTGGTAGGGGCGGATGCGGTGTTGTCGGCGCTGGGGGCTCGGTCGCGGGGGGAGGACCATACGCTGGAGAGGGCAATCCCGCTGATCGTGCAGGCGATGGAAAACGTCAATATCAGCCGCATCATCGTCCTTGGCTCGGCCGGAGCGCTGGATACGGCAATGGATAAGCAGCTCGGCATTCAGAAGTGGATTGTCGAAAACATTGTCTATAAGACGCTGCTGAAATGGCCTGTCATCGCGCAGCGCTACCAGTACGCCGCGCTCGCAAAGAGCACGCTCGACTGGACCATGCCGATGCCGCCAATGCTCAACAACCTGGCGCGCCGCGGCAAGGTGCGGGTTGACCCCGACGCGCTGCCGCCCTGGTCCTTCACGATCTCCCGCGAGGATGTGGCGGACTTCATGTTCGCCCAGCTCGGATCCGAACAATGGTCCCGAAAGGCCATCTACATCAGCTGGTAGTCTGGAGCGGCGTCCCCAAGGATTATGACCATGAAGATGCTTCGTGTGTTCGTTGTTGCCGTCATCGCCTCTGCACCGGCCATGGCGCAGACTGCTGCTCCCCCAACGCCGCCAGCGACCGCAATCGCCTCTCATACAGAGTGGCCCAAGGCGAAGGCAGCGGATGTGGACTCGATTGAGCACATTCTGGCTGCGGTCTATGACACCATCTCCGGTCCAGCCGGTCAGCCGCGCGACTGGGAGCGGTTCAAGTCGTTGTTTGTGCCGGGGGCGCGACTGATTCCGACGCGAGCGACCGGGACATCAGCCGATGTGACGGAGCTGTCGGTGGAAGACTACGCGGCGCGATCCAGCAAGACGCTGCAGGTGAGCGGGTTCTTCGAGCGCTCGACCCACAATATTGTGGAGCAGTTCGACGATATCGCGCATGTCTTTTCGACTTATGAGTCGCGACATCTTGCGGCGGATGAGGCGCCGTTCGCTCGCGGCATCAACTCGTTCCAGATATTGAAGGACGGGAATCGGTATTGGATAGTCACGATCTATTGGGAGGCCGAGCGGCCCGGTCTCACGATCCCTCCCAAGTATCTGCCGGCGTCCACCGGCGGGTCGAAAAACCTCAACCAGAACATGGCTGGAGAGTGGGTTGGGCAGTTGGAGTACCGCGACTTCCAGAGCAACGAGAGGGTCTTTCTGCCAACGTGGCTGAGCATGACCCCGTCGGCGGATGGTACGTCGGTGGCGCTGGCGTATACCTATGACGATGGACCGACCAAGACGGTGAAGGAAGCTTCGACGCTGGCGTTTTTGATCGGGGAAAAGAGTGCGTCAGTGACCTCCGATCGCGACCATAGCAGCGAGCAGTACAGCGTTGCGGGGCTGGACGAATTTGCCAAGCTGAATCGCGGGACGCTGGTCCTGACCGGGCCGGGAAAAGAGAATGACAAGCCAGTGGATGTACGAATTACGGTGACCCTGCGGCGCAACCTGTTCACCTGGGTGAAGGAGACGCGGCCTGTTGGTGGAGAGTTCAAATTCCGCGACGGATATACGTTTACGCGTAAGGATTCGCCAGGTGTTTAGATGAAGCCAACAATTATGTAACAGTAAATGTCTCACGAGAGACTGAAACGGTTACAAATTATTCGCGACGCTCGTACAACAAATAATCGCTGAACTGGCTGCGGAGAATCCAGTGCGCATGCAGCTCAGGGCCGAGGAGCAGCAGGCGATAGTGCTGCGGTCGCGGTGGATGGCCAGCAAATCCGAGACGCATGGCGAGGGCGATCTCGCGGTCGCGTTTCGGATCGGGTCCAACGGGATCGGTCATGGATACAAGGGTGAAGCGGGCGCGGCGCATGTCGCTTATTTTGCGGGTTTCGGTTTCGTTGTCCCAAACGCCGACCCAACCGCAGAAGTAGCTGGGCACGTACTGGCCCGTGCGGTTGAGGTCGTCGATGACGCGCTGCGGGGCGAGTAACGGCGCGGAGATTTGTGCGTTGCCAATGGTGTTGCGAAGGGCGGCGATGTCGAGGTCAGCGTACTGGTGGGTTTCGCTGGATCGCAGCTGCCTCAGCTGGTCGCGGTAGAGTTGGAAGCTCTTAGCCTGCGTGAACGCAACCAACAGTGCAGCGAGGACGACGACAGCTCGACGCCAGTGCGGCGTGACGGAGTTCAAAGTCGTCAAGGCCAGCAGGTAGAGTCCGAGGCCATCGAAGAACGCATGGATGGGATCGCAACGGCCCAGAGCTGCAGGGATCATGGCAAGTGACGCCGCGTAGAAGGCCAGGGTCAGGGCTGCGTGTGGCGAGGCGCGGAGCGAGCGGGCGACAGCGAGCGGGGCAAGCACAACGAGCGCGATCAGCAGTGCTAGAAGGTGCGG
>JANXWZ010000166.1 GCA_025350865.1 Rhodanobacteraceae bacterium | reverse complement strand
GTCCATCTCGAAGCCGGAGGGTGCGCGAACATCGGCTCGCACCTTGCCCGTCACGCGCAGCGACGATTCCAGCGTCAGGTTCTTCAGCGTCTCAAACAGCTCTTCGGGGACGGCGGCTTTGGGGACGATGCCCTGGATGGTGCCGGTACCATCGCGGAAGATGGGAAACAGCAGCTTGCCCGAGGCGCGCAGGTTGTACAACCAGCCCTGCAGGGTGACGGTCTGGCCTTCATGCGCGGCGAGGGTGGCGATGGTGGCGACGGGAGCGGGAGAAGAGATATCAGTCATTGCCTGATTAGTTTATGCCTTCCGGCAGGCGATACGCGAAGCGTCCGATACCGTGCGAAGCACCGGCTACCCGGCGCGAGGGCAGGTTTGGCATTCAACCGCTCTGAAGGTAGTCGACAGTGACGATAAGCGGACTCATCGGTACTGATCCGCCGGCGAGTGCTTTGGCGACGGCACGCCAAGTGACGGCGGGGATGCAAAACTGAAGTTGTGCAGCATGTCGGCAAAGTCAGGTTATTCACATGGGGACCAACGAAAGCGAAGCGACGTGAGCGAAATTGCGCATCAAACGGTTATGAAATTTCACACAGTTCGTCGCGGATCAGGTAAACCGCTTTTACTCGTACATGGCATCGGCGGAAGTTGGGCGTCCTGGGAGCTTGTGATCGACCGCCTCACAGAGGGCGGCCGTGAGGTCATAGCCGTTGACCTCCCTGGCCATGGACGAACGCCTCCCCTATCCGGCCCTGTATCCATTGGCACACTTGCCGATGCCGTCACGGAGTTCTTGAAAGAAGAGGGTCTACTTGGCATCGACGCGGTTGGAAGCTCGATGGGAGCACGCCTGGTTCTTGAGCTTGTCCGGCGCGGCGGTGTACTCGGCGCTGTTGTTTCACTGGATCCGGGAGGTTTCTGGGAAGGCTGGGAGGTTCCCGTCTTTTACTACTCCGTGGCGGCCTCCGTGCGGCTCGTGCGAGCGCTGCAACCCGTGATGCCCGCCATCACGAGCAGTCCAGTGGGTCGCACTGCATTATTTGCTCAATTCTCTGCACATCCCTGGTCCATTCCATCTGACCTTGCGCTTACGGAGATGCGGTCCTTCGCAGCGTCTCCTTCCTTCGATGAGCTCCTCGAAAACCTGGCCCATGGTGAGGTGCAGCGTGGCAGCCCTAAAGGCTCGGTTGTGGCTCCTCTCGTGATCGGTTGGGGCGAACACGACCACGTATGTCTGCCGCGTCAAGCTGCCCGGGCGAAGGCCAAGTTTCCGGACGCACAAATATACTGGTTCTCGAACTGCGGCCATTTTCCGCAGTGGGACCGCCCAGAACTGACCGCCCGTTTGATACTCGCCGCGACTTCCGGGAATCCGTTGCCTCAACCTGAGCGAAAGGACAAATCAAGGTCATCTACTCGGGTGAAATGGGCTATAGCAGCCTCGCTAGCCGTCGCAGCCGTTGTTTTGTTTAGATCTCAGCGCGACTGACGAAGCGTTGGTCCTGTAAAACGCCGTTATCGCCAGCCGAGTGAAGCGGTCTTCCGCCCGTCGGCGAACAATGCCTGCGTTGCTAGTAGCTGGAGACCTTGCCATCCTTGTAGCGCGGATCATTGGCCCCTGCCAGCGCTCCGCTCTTCGGGTCGATCGTAATCAGTTCGCTGCCACCCCACACCCCGGCCGTGTTCGTATCCGCCGGGTTGGTCTGCGACACCTTGTACCCCATCTTCTGCATCGTGTCGACGACATCGTGCGGAAACGCCTTTTCAAATTCCAGCGTGTCCGGCAGGTACTGGTGGTGGAAGCGCGGGGCGTCGGACGCGGCCTGCACGGAGAGGCCGTTGACGGCCTGCGAGAGGAAGTCGTTGGTGACCGTGGTGATGATGGTCGAGCCACCAGGCGAGCCGATCACATACTCGACTTTGGGCCGACGAAAGAAGCCGCCGTGTGTGGTGACAATGGTCGGTGTCATCGAGGAGAGCGGACGGTGCCCCGGCCCGATTGCATTCGCCGGCCCTTGAATGAGCTTGAACATGTTCATCGCGCCGGGCTTCGAGGAGAAGTCGTCCATCTCGTTGTTCAGCGCGAAACCGAGGCCCTCGGCGGTGGCTCCGCAGCCGAAGAAGCCGTTGAGCGTGTAGGTCATGGACACCGCAGTGCCGTCCGCGTCGACCACCGAGAAGTGGGTCGTCTCGCGCGACTCGGTATGCGCGGGGGGAAGAGCAGGCGGCGGAGGCAAAAATCCAGCGGGCCGTTTCAACTGGTCCGAAGGCGTCGGAGCCGTTGGGCTAATCGTGGCACGCATTGCGGCGGCGTACCTGGCCGAGGCCATCTCTTTCAGCGGCATGGTGTTGTAGTCGGGGTCGCCGAGATAGTCGGCGCGATCCATGTAGGCGCGGCGAAATGCCTCGGTGATGAGATGGACCTGGCCCGCCGAGCGGTCGCCGCCGGCTGCCGGAAGGTTCTCACCCTGAAGAATATTAAGCGCCTCCAGCAACACGATTCCACCGGACGAGGGCGGAGGCGACGTGATGATGTCGAAGGTCTTGCCGTTGGCCTTGTACTGGCCGGTGAGTGGTTCGCGATCCACCACCTTGTACGCCGCAAGGTCAGCAGGGGTGATGAGCCCGCCGTGGCTGGTGATCGACTGCGATAGCTGGGCGGCGATCTTGCCCTTGTAAAAATCATCCGGATCGGTAGAGATGCGCGTCAACGTAGCAGCGAGGTCGGGCTGTTTGAAGGTCTCGCCCTCCTTGTAGAAGTCCCCGCCGCGCTGAAAGACCCGCACCGATTCCGGAAACCCCGCCAGGTTGCGATTGTGCAGAATCGCCGCTTCCCCAGCCGAAAGCACGACACCCTCACTCGCCAGCCGGATCGCCGGGGCCATATCCTGCGCCAGCGTCAGCTTGCCGAAGTGCTGCTGCGCGTACACCAGCCCGGCAACCGATCCCGGAACACCGATCGCCTTGTAGCCAAGGGTCGAGAGACGTGGGATGACGTTACCGTCCTTGTCCAGATACATATCGGCCGTAGCCGCTCCGGGAGCGCGCTCACGGAAGTCGAGGAAGTGAGTCTTGCCAGATTTTTCTCCATGCTGGGCGTGTTTGCCCAGACGGATCAGCATAAATCCGCCGCCGCCGATGTTTCCGGCACGAGGAAACACCACGGCCAGCGCAAAGCCCGTCGCAACCGCCGCATCCACGGCGTTGCCGCCCTGCTTCAGGATTTCCAGCCCCGCATCTGAAGCCTCGTGGTGAACAGACACCACCATGGCGTGGCCCTTGGGAGCGGGTGGAGCGGCGAACGCAAACGTGGGCATCAGCAATGCGGCGGCAACCAGTGCTGCAACAGGCTTGGGGGAAAAGGTCATCGATTCGTCCTCAGGTGGATGAATTCAGCATACCGGAAGAGAAATTCTCTCCAGCTCAGGGTTTTGTCTTCGCTGGCTTTCGCGTTCCGGTCGAGATCCGCTTGAACGCAAACTCCTGCATCAGATTGCTGACGCCCTGCTGTAGTGCGTTCAGCAGCCCCACCTCCACTGTCTCCGCCCAGCCCGTCCGGCTGCTCTCCGGGTAGTAGGTGTTGGAGATTGCACCTGTCGCCACGTCCCCCAAAACGCTCGAATAGTTCGGCTGCCACTTGCCGTTGTCGCCCCGGCAGATGACGGCCGCAGCCAGTGCGTACAGTGCCCGTGTCGTCACCTTGCCCGTCCCCTTGTAGAAGTAGCGCGGATCCTGCCGCAGTAGCGCGGGGAACACCGCACCGCCCAGCAGACTGCCCACCGTTCCATCGGCCAGCGACGCACCGTACCGCTTGCCGAAACCAACCGCGCCCTGCCCATACTCC
>JANXWZ010000148.1 GCA_025350865.1 Rhodanobacteraceae bacterium | reverse complement strand
TGCTCGCTCTGACCGTGTTGCCTATGTACTCAGGTGATAGATGTGCGTAATGCTTTGTCGCCATTGCCGTACCACTGTGACCAAGTTGGTTTGCGATGACTTCGATGGATGCGCCATTCTGAATCAGCAAAGATGCGAACGTATGGCGCAAGTCATGAAAGCGAACGCGACGATCAATCTTCGCTGCCTTGAGAACCGACTTCATTCGACTTTGTTGATTCGATTTGTTCCACGCTTCTCCATCCCCCCTGGATAGAATTCGATCCTCGCTCGACTTGCCAGAAACCAACGTGCGAAGGAATGACGCTTCATCGTTTGTCAGAAAGATACGCTTCATCTTTCCTGTTTTTGCTTGAATGACTGAAATCGTGTTGTCCCGCGTATCGAACGCACTCACCTTGACATTACAGAGTTCACCATAGCGGCATCCGGTCAGCAACGCCACTTGAACCAAGTTGCGGAAGTCGGATGGGCAGCATTTGATAAAGCGTCCTGCCTCTTCAGCGGTAAGGTATTCGTTCTTTGGAACGTTTACGTTCTCGAACTTGGCTACGCTATCCCACGGTGCTTTCGATACTGCCTTCCGATTGTTGTAAGCGCGTGTCAACAATGCTCTGAGATCGTTGAATACACGATTGGCGGTATCTTTCCGCCTGCGTTGCGTATCAGGACTGGAATGTCCATAGACGACCTTGCTACGCCGTGAGGGAGCAAGCTTCTTTGCGGATTCCATGCGCTTCTGGACTTTGACGGGAACCTTCGTTGCGAGATCGTGCAACCAATTTTCGATTTCCTGACGAGTCAGCTTTGCGACATCGATCCGGCCTAGTGTGGGCAGAATGTGATAGTTCACGTTCGCCTGCGATGTAGCCTTTGACCGCTCGCTACCCTTCCATCTGGAAAGCCACTCATTAGCCGCGTCTGCGACCGTGTAAGGGCCGATATGCGTTCCGGCAGCGTCAGAGCGGCTTGCGGTCGCAAAGAACTCTTGTGCGGCTTGTAGAGCTTCTGAGAACGACAAGATGTGCGTTCCGTTGGACGGTGCGGTATCGTCCGCAGAGCCTAGTGCCTGGAACCGTCTGCCATGCTCTGGCGTGTAGTAGCGAGCAACCCACGTTCCGCCGATGTCGAGACGGCGATAGCCGAGATGTTGGCCTTCGGCTATCAGGTGCCAGTATGGGTCGCGTCTAGGGGTGAGCTTTGCTCGGACTGTCCGATTTACGATTCGCGGGTTGTTCGATGTTTTTGCCATGACGTACGTCATACCGTACGTCATAGATAGGGGCAAATCAAGGTAAATCTTCACGGACGTTCGCGGACGCCTCAAAGCCTGAGTGTCTACAAACGTCAATGGATATAGGTAGTTTGTAGCGTTTACAGCGATCTTGGAATTTCTTGACCATTGGGATGAAATGGGGATGTTTCACCTTCACACGGTGGAAGTCGTAGGTTCGAATCCTGCTGCGCCCACCATAAACCATTCATAATGAGCTTCGTCGGATCAGATCCGGGAGCGTGGCGCACCGGCATACAACAGTTTGGCGGCTCCGTTATGCGCGTTTGTTGATAGAAATCTCGCATTTCTTGATCGTCATCGGGAGAAATCACAGTGAGTCGAAGTGAGTCCAACATAGCATTGAAAGTGATTGACCGACTTTCCTCAAACTCACGTTCAACCCGTCCAAGATTGCCCGCTTCCCCGTCAAAGTGCGACTGAATCTTGCAAGATGCCACCGCCCAGCCGAAGTCGCTCCAGCCGCTTGACGCCACCAGCAACTTTTGTCTATTGGTGGAAGGATGCGATGCAGCCGGAGCCTGTGCGGCAGTCACGTCTGGAAAGGTGACGGCCGCGATTGTTGCGAGCACTATTACTGCCCGGCAGGGAATTGTGAATCGGGTCGTGACCCTCGGGAGAAATCCCGGAGTTCATTCAAAGAGAAGATTTTAGAACCTCACAGAACCGGGGAACCAGAGTATAAATTTGATGCCTCGGATGCTAGAGCTTTTGGGCTCACTTGTCTATCAAATCCCAGAGAAAATAGGAGAGACCTTGATTTCGGTTGTCGAAATCGCAGGGCCGTCTGCTTCGGCGGCTGCGGATCGATTGCGATAACGACTGTCGCGCAGGTCGCCCGGCCGAAAACCTGGCGGTACCTCGAAGGTTTGAACTCTTACCTAAGTTCGCTGGATTGCTTGCCCAGGACAGCGTCGTCTCTGCGCTTCAGGAGAGATCGCAGAATGGGCGATTGAAAGTGTCTTTTTACTGTGATTGCGTAGAAGTCTTCAAACAGTTGAGGCACGACGCAATACTCGACCAGAACTCCGGTTCTCAACTCATCCTGTACTACCACCGTGGGGACAAGAGCGATGGCATCTGTGTCTCGGGCGAGGAGGCGCAGCATCGCCATGTCATCTACTTCGGCGAGCACCCGGTAGCTTACGCGATGCTGATCGCACAGGAGATCGAACCCGGCACGGATTTCGCTTTCGAGACTGGGCAGGACAATCGCATAGGAGCCCAAATCATCTGGAAATACAAACGGCCTCCTGGTGCGGCGAGGCTTTCCGACCAGGCTTACCGGTTGTCTTGCAAGTCGATGCGATTGCCACGGATTCTGAGTGTCGCGGTGGACTCTCCGGTTTGAAAGTACAAGGTCGAGACCGTGAACACTGAGGCGCGCGAGAAGGTCAGACAAGGTGCCAGACTGCAGCACGATCTCCAGATTTTCGAGTTGCAGCAGCGGTCGCACGAAGTTTTCCTGGAAGTTGCGTGAGAGTGTTGCGACAGCCCCGATCCGCACGGTCTGGCGCTTGCGGAACTCTCCGTCCCTCATTAAAGCGTAGAGCTCATTTCCCGCTGCGAAGATTGTCTCGGCGTAGGTCAAGGCCAGTCGACCTGCCTCGGTGAGTTGAAGACTTCTTCCTTCACGCAGGAAGAGCGACTGGCCTAAATCCTCCTCCAGCGCTTTGATTTGTGAGGACAGTGCCGACTGCGATACGTGCAACTGGGCGGCAGTCCGCGTCAGGTTGCCTTCTTTGGCGACGGCCCAGAAGTAGTGAAGGTGGTGGTAGTTCAGTCGCATGATCTATTCATCTTTATATCAGAACGTTTTCTTCCAATATATGCATTTTACAGAAGCAATGGGATGCATGAAAGTGATGAGTGTGAATCACCTCAGGGCTTTGGAGGCGGAAGCAATTTATGTCCTAAGGACCAGTCGGGACGGCAAGTGGCGTTGGCTGGAACCGCGTGATCGCTGGATTTGCGGGCAATACCCGCATTAGAGAACGAGAAAGGATGAGTGCAGTGGTTCAGCTTGAACAACTAATGCCTTCGCAGAATCCCCTCCTGCTTTGCGCAGCGCCGATTGTTTACCTTGTGGGGGGATTCGCAGGGCGGCTCGCCGCTGCGCGAAGGTTGCCGGTCCACGCAGGCTGGGGTGTGGCACGAGTCGCGAGTTTCGCAGCGCTTTTGTTTGCGCTTGTTTGCAGTGTCGATCGGACCTTCCACGCGCCATTAATCGTTTGCGGTCCGGTGCTGTTTTCCGTGGGGGCTTTTGGCTCTTGCAGGCTTAGCTTTCGCTTCGACACGGTTGAGACGCTGATGCTATTGCTGGTCACCTTCCTCGGATGGGTGATCGTCAGCTACTCGCGCGCCTATATGGCAGGCGATCCGAGACAGCCTTCCTATATCGCCCGCCTGATGCATACTCTTGCAGCAGTAACCCTGCTGGTGGTGACGAACAGCCTGATCGTATTTCTTCTGGCGTGGATTCTGACGGGCTTCGCTTTGCATGGACTTCTAACGCTCTACCCCACTCGGCAGGCCGCGGTGATAGCCGCTCATAAGAAGTTCCTTGCGAGCCGACTGGGCGATCTGACGCTGCTGGGTGGAGTTCTGCTGCTGGGGTCGCAGACCGGCAGCTTTCAGTCGGATGAGGCAGTGGATTCCGTATCGAAACTTCACACAGTTCCCCGGTCAATCCACGTCGCAGCTTTTCTCCTCGCCGTAAGCGCGATCATCAAGTGTGCTCAGCTTCCATTACATGGATGGCTGATTCAAGTGATGGAGGCTCCCACTCCTGTGTCGGCTCTGCTTCATGCGGGGGTGGTGAACCTGGGCGGATTCATGCTCATCCGCCTGGCCACGGTGATCAATACCACGCCGGCGGCGCAGGCTCTGCTGGTGGCGGTAGGTTGTTTGACCGCGGTGATTTGCTCGCTGGTGATGACCACGCGCATCAGCATCAAGGTTAACCTCGCGTGGTCTACGTGCGCCCAGATGGGATTCATGCTGATGGAATGTGGGCTCGGCTTGTACGCCCTCGCCTTCCTGCATCTGCTGGCACACTCCCTCTACAAGGCGCATGCGTTTCTGGGTTCAGGCGGGACAGTGAACGAGGTGAAGATGAAGAGCCTGATGCCTGCGATGCGTGCGCCGAAACTTCCTGCACTGCTCGTCAGCTGCATGTGCGGACTGATCGTGGCAGCACTCGGCGAATTGATCTGGCGGCCCATTTTCGGCATGGATGCGACCGCTGTGTTCTGCATCATGCTCGTTGGGTTTGCGGTTTCCGTCATTCTTGGGGCAGTACCCTGCGATACGCAGCGTGGGAGGCGCGGTGATCCTTGCGATCACTGGTGTTGCCGTCGTCGTCGTTTACTTCGGTTATGACAGGCTCTTTTAGAAGGTTGTACCCGCAGAGATTGCCAGCGTAATGCAGCACCAAACTTTGGTCCTCTTTGCGCTGGTCTGCTTCGGCCTTTTGTATGGCATTCAGACGATGGTTCTTTTGAATCCGCTTGGGAGTTCTGCTACTGCCCTGTATCCGTGGTTTTACGCGGGGCTTTATCTGGATGAGGTCTTTACCCGGGCTACGTTTCGTCTGTGGCCCGCAACACCCATCTCAAATGCATCGCAGCGAAGAGATGCGAGCCAGGCATTTGAAGCAACAGGAGAAGGTCAATGAAGACGGTGGATCAGGCAGTAGAAACAATGCCGCATGCAGACGCGGTTCGGAAGGCTGTCGACACCGCTTGCGGACGCATTGCTCCAACGTGGCCGCTGGACCAATTTATAGCAGTGAATCCCTACTGGGGCTTTATCGACGAGTCTATCTGCGATGTTGCGCCTTGCCTTGAGAGCTACTCCGGTTCGCGCATGACCATGCCGCGGAGTTTTTACCTTGAACAATTCAGAGCGGGGACACTGCGGTGGGAACATTTGCAGGAGGCGCTACAGCGCTGCGGGGCACGGATCTCGGTGATGGAGCTGCAGGACGAGCTTGAGCGCGAGTCGCCACTGGCTCCGCGGGTTCCTTTGATGACATCCATCGCCGCTTCTCAACGTGACCTGCTCCACGGGATGTCGATCAACGACTTCGTTCGGCATAATGTCAGCCAGCTTTGCGCATCTTACTTCGACCACGCGCAATCTTCAGGGGATACGCAGCACAAGAATAGCCTTTACCAAAGCTGGTTGCGCCACGCATCGACCGACATGAGTCCGTGGCTTCTGATGGGCATACACGACGTGCGTGATCACACACGCTCTCTGCCCAATGAGCCTCTGGCGATGATCGAGCTGGCGTTGCAGACACTGCCTGTGCCGAAGGAAGGATGGGCAGATTACTTCACCGCGCTCCTAATGAACATTAACGGTTGGGCATCATGGTGCGCGTTTGAACGTTGGCAAGCTGCCCTTGCTGAAAGCGATGATGACCACATCGTTCAATTGTTGGCGATCCGACTGGCGTGGGAGCGGTTCGCATTCGTACATCTGCTCGGGTCGAAAGAATCATCATCGTGGACGATCAGGTGGGAGACGCTTCGCGGCTTGCGGCAACAGCCGAGTCACAACCTTCCGTTGATTGGATCTTTCAGGAAGCGCTTGAGATTGCTTACCAAAGCGGTCTTTGCGGTGCGATGAAGTCCAACCTGCCTGCGGCCATTGAGCAGGATTCGATTGGTCTGAATGTGCAAGCGGTGTTCTGCATTGATGTCCGTTCAGAGGTCTTCCGTCGCGCTCTGGAGGCGTGTTCAAGCTCGATTCAGACGCTGGGTTTTGCGGGTTTCTTTGGCCTGCCCATCTCCTACACGCCACTCGGTACGATTGCTGAGCGTCCGCAGCTACCGGGCCTGCTTGCCCCCAAACTGCGTGTTTCTGAGAGCTGCGGTTCACAAAGGCTGAACGACCAAGCCACAAAGCAGAGGCAACGCGGCCTGCGCTTCAAATCCATATGGAAAGACTTCCGGTCATCCGCGACCTCCACATTCACGTTTGTCGAGGCATGTGGGCTGTTTTATCTGATCTCCTTAGTGAAGAGCACTCTTCCCACGCTGACGCTTAAGGGGGAAGCCAGCGACAAAAAGCCAGCGAAACATTCTTGCTTGCGCCCATCTATCTCTTATGGCGCTGGGCATGACGCTCCGTCGGTTGAAGCTCTATGTGATTTGGTTGCGGGCATTTTTGCCAATATGAGCCTCACAAAAGGTTTCGCGCGTCTGCTGCTTCTTACGGGACACGGTAGCCAGACTGTCAACAATCCGCACGCGGCGGGACTCGACTGCGGTGCGTGCGGAGGCCAGACGGGTGAGGTGAATGCAAGAGTTCTTGCAGGTCTTCTGAACGATCCGGCAATCCGGGCTGGCCTCGCCCCGCGGGGTATCGTGATACCGGACACAACGTATGTTCTCGCAGCGCTGCACAATACGACGACGGATGAAGTCACGATCTTTGACACAGACCTGTTACCGGAGAGCCATGCCGCTGACCTCGCTCGCTTGCAGTCCTGGCTGCAACAGGCGGGTCATCGGGCGCGAACCGAACGAGCTGTTTCCGTGGGAATCGACGCACACGGAGCCACGTCCAGACAGACTCTCCTGAATCAATTCCGGCTCCGCAGCCGCGATTGGTCGCAGGTGAGGCCAGAGTGGGGACTGGCGAACAACGCTGTATTCCTCATCGCGCCGCGTACGCGGAGCCGAGGCCTTGATCTGCATGGCCGCGTCTTCCTGCACGAGTACCAGAGCTCTGGCGACCCCAACGGTAACGTTCTGGAGGCCATTATGACCGCTCCCATGCTCGTCACTAATTGGATCAACATGCAGTACTACGCATCGACAGTCGACCATCGCCAGTACGGGAGCGGCAACAAGGTTCTTCATAATGTGGTGGGCGGACGCCTGGGCGTGTTTGAAGGTAATGGCGGCGACCTTCGCATTGGCCTGCCGCTGCAATCCCTGCACGATGGACATGTTCTGCGCCACACACCGCTTCGACTTAGCGTCTTCATCGAAGCGCCACAGAGTTCGATCGGCGCCGTCATCGGGAAGCACAAGGTTGTCGAAACCTCATCCATAATTCCTGGCTTAATCTATTCCGGATTGCGCCGGAGTCAGGGGCGATATCACGGTACCGGGATGGGATATGGGAACCGATGGAGCTCAATCACTTCCATGCGATTGAAGAAAAAGTGGACGTCGCAAAGGAGGCGTATGCGTAAAGTCCTGCTGGTTCACCATGAACGCTACCTCGACCGAGCTCTTCAAGATGTTGTGCGGCTTGTGGGGTTTGAACGGCAGCGAGTGAGCCAGGATGAAGTTCTGGATCTGCTTGCAGTGATTCTGACGCCACTGTCCGGTGACGGCCACTTCGTGCCGGAAGATCAAACGTGTGAACTCGGCTGCTTGACCAACTACTCTCAGCTCTTCAGTCCTGACTATGTATCGGTGAGCGGTATTTGGCTGCTGCTAACAGCAAGCCAGTCGGCAGATTCTACGAAACGCCAGGAGACGTTGCGTCGAATCCTGATGTTCCTTGAAGCGAAAGAAGGCGTCCGAAACAGGAGAACTGTCATTCCTGTTTTTCGATCTGATGAGAGTCAAGACGCTATCGCTCAACAGATCAAGTATCTGGAGAGCGAACACCACAGGATTCCTCTTACCAGACCCTTGGCGATTGACTTCCATAAGTATCCGCCCGATACGCATTCCGTTTGGGCTTTGTACGGCGCCTAAGTGACCTTTTCGCGCGGTGCAGATGGCTGTTATTGCACCTTAAGGTTGACCGGCGTGGTGTGGAGGAGTGAGCCGCTGTAGCCACCGATGGCGATCTGGTAGGTTGCCAGCGGAGTGGAGGCGGTGGTGGCGATGGTCATGGTGGTGGAGCCGGTGAAGGGATTGGTGGCGAAGGTGGCGGTGGCACCGGCTGGGACGTTGATCGCGGTAAGAGTGACCGACCCTGCGAAGCCGCCCGCGGGGGTTTCCGTGACGGTGTAGGTTGCGGAGTTGCCGTGGGTGACGGTCTGGGTGGCAGGAGTGGCGGACAGGGCGAAGTCCACCGGGCCGTGGGTTGTGATGACGAGCGATACGGCGATGGAGTGAGTCAGGGCTCCGCTGGTGCCGGTGATCGTCATGGGATAGGTGCCGAGCGTCGTTGTGGCGTGGGTGACGATGTACATTGCCGAGGAGCCGGTGAAGGGATTGGTGGTGAAGCCGGAGGAGGTACCGGCGGGCAGGCCGGTGACGGAGAGGGTGATAGCACCGCTGAATCCATTTTGTACGGTTTCAGTGATGAGGTAGGTGGCAAAGTCTCCTTGGCCGATGGTCTTGCTGGCGGGGGCGCTGAGGGTGAAGTCCGGCGCGGCTGTGAGGTTGAAGGTGGCGGTGACGGCTCGGGCCTGGGTCATGGTGACCGAGCAGGTGGAGGTACCGGAGCATGCGCCGCTCCAACCGGCGAAGGTCGAGCCCGACGCTGGCGCGGCGGTCAGCGTGACTGTGGTTCCGCTGTTGTAGCTGGCGGAACAAGTGGACGGGCAGGTGATGCCGGTGGGTGAGCTGCTGACTGAACCGGTGCCGGTACCTGCCCTGGTGACGGTGAGGGCGAATTGAGTGCCATTGCCGACGTTGAGGCTGATGGAGGTGGTGGCGGTATTGCCGCTGGTGTCGGTTGCGATGGCAGTGAGGGTGCGAGGGGTGAGGGTTCCGGTGATAGAACTGAAGGTTGCGGTGTAGAGGTTGCCGCCGGCGGGCTGGGCGGTGACGTTTTCGGTGGGGCCGACGACGCCGTCGCCGTTGGCGTCGAAGGTGGCCTTGACCTTGGCGATGGCCTTGTTGTCAGTGGCCTGGATGGTGGTCGTCAGGGGCCCGCTGGTACTTACCTGCGAATTGGCGGCAGGCGAAGTGATGGCTACGACTGGCTTGACGATATCGTAGGGGCCGTTCTGGTTGATGTAATCCTGAACGTTTTGTTCGGGGACCTGCTGGGCTTGCTCGTTGAGCGCGCCGTACCCGATGCCGAGGCTGTTGCCGACGTGGAGGAGTGTCTGGGCGAATTGATGGTTGAAGTTTGAGAAGTTGTCGAACACGAGGTCGCCGACGCCTGAATAGCCTACGACGGAGCTGGGGGGAGTGCAGGCCAGCTGGTAGGAGTAGCTCATCAGGCTGTGATAGTTGGTGTTGTAGGCATTCTGATCGACTCCGCCGTGAGCGAAGCCGAGGGTGTGACCCATCTCGTGAGCGAGTGTTCTCCACTGGACGCACTCGTTGGCCAGGTTGCCGTCGGGGTTGACGGGCTGGTCACCGAGCGAGAGGATGAAGTCGTTGCCGGGCAGGCTGTTGTTATCGGGATCGGGATAGAAGAAGACTTCGGAGTTCCCGGTGGAACCGGAGAGATAGGCGAATGTGCTGGACGCGGTGGGTATGGTGCCGGGGAAGTTGTTGACGAACATCTGCTGCCCCGTGAAGCTCGTGATCTGAACCGTCTGTCCGGCTCCGGGGCCGGCGGTTATCTTGATGAAGTTGCCCGACCTGACCCCTCCCGCCGGAAAAGCATCGCCAACGATAACGTAATTCGTGCCTGCTCCAGTGATCGGATGGTTGGCGGCTGGCGTGTCAACGAATTCGAAGTGACTGGCCAGCACGGAGTATTTGAAGGCGAGTTCGCGGGCGTCCTTGTCGCGTGAGCCGAAGAAATTGTCTTTGACGTCCTGGAATGGGCGTGTGTTGACGCCGGGAAGCGTGATGGAGCCGGGAACGCCGAAGTACAGGACTTCGACGAGAGCAGAGTTGTTGTTCGGCATGCCGATCGATTTGCCGCCGTCGAGCGGTCCTGCCCCCATGCCGAAGGAGAAGGAGCCTTGATAGACGTCGGCGCCGGGGCCTCCGTCGATGTGCATGGTGACGCCTGCTGGAATCACAGCTGGGGTTGCGCCATCGCGGCGGACGCCGTACATATTGCCCTGGAGCGCGGGAGCGGTGGCGAGCATGCCGGGAAGGTCGCCTGCGCCGCCGCCAACTGCGGTGACGACACCGGGCGCGGGGCTGAAGGTGTATCCGGGCTGGTTGCTGAGCCAATCCATCTGGAGGAAGAGATCGCGCTGGCCGACGAAGGCTCCCATGGCGGCGAGGTTGATGTCGGCAACGCCGTCCTGATCCATGTCGATGCCGGAGGTCTTCCAGTGATCGAGCAGGCCGTCCTGGCTGGAGTCGAGATGGTTAGCGCGGAAGATCATCTGGGCGCTGCCGTTGACGGTGGCCTGGAAGGCGATGCGATGGTCGCCGCGACGCATGGTGCGGACGGCACCGAATTCATCCTCGGCAGCATTGGCGATCTGCATGTTGACTGCAAGGGCAGAGACGGTGTTGCCCGAGCCTATCTGGTCTCCGACCTGCACGACCGGGATGGCAGTGAAGGGATGGAAGACGAGGCCCTTGGGGGCTACGAGCTGGTTCTTGACATCGACGCGGATGGTCCAGAGGCCGGTGTTGGCGGAGAAGAGGAGCGGCGCATTCCTGGTGACCGGATTGGTGCGGCCGGCGTGGCTGGGAGTGGCGATGAACGAGATGACGAACGTGTCGTTGGCGATGCCGGCGGCACCGAAATCGACGTTGGTGACGGCGATGCGGCTGTTGGTGGGGTAGGAGGCAAAGTTGACGGGATTGCTGTTGTCGTCGAAGCCGAGTTCGGCGGCATTTTTGCAGGTTTCGCCGGGATCGCAGACGCCGTCACCATTGCCGCCGGAACCGATGACTTCGACCATGAGGCCGGTGACGCGGATGATCTGCCATGTGCTGCCGGTGTTGATCGCGGCGAAGATGCCCGCACCTGCGGTCAAGCCAAGGTGGGTGGCTCCGGCTGCGGTGAGTGTGCCCTGGAAGGCGATGACGTTGCCGTCGTCGGAGATGCCTGGGGTGGTGTCCAGATAGGAGAAGTCGGACCCGGTGGCGATGGAAACCTGAGATGCGAAACCGGGCCGAAACAGGGTGATCTGGTTGAGGCCGGTGGATCGGTTGGTCGAGGTGCCGACCATGTCTCCGGCGGTGTCGATTGCGGGCTGAGGGGCGGACGTGTTGAAGGCGAAGGTGCTGGTGACACCGTTCGTGACCTGGATGAGGTCGTGGGTGGTTCCGGTGATGCCGCCAAACACTCCGTCGCCATGGGAGTTGACGCTGGGTGCGCCGTTGAGTGCGGTCCAGGCCTGACCGGTACCGGCGCGGGCGAGGTAGGTGAAGCTATCGGTGAGGTTCGCGTTCCAGATGCGGATGTTCTGGGATGAACCCTGAATGTAGTCTTTTGCGATGACCTGATTGTTGGTGTTGATCTGGAGCTGGGGGTCGAAGAAGTTGCGACCGAGGTTTGCCTGGCCGGGATTGATGTTGCGCGGCGGAATGAGGTGTCCGTCGGAGACCCAGATGGTTTGGCCGGCGGCGGTGGTGCCGGTGAAGGCGACGAGACCGTTGTCGTTGATGGCGGGTAGTCCGACGGCCGTGAAGGTGCCTCCCTGCGTACCGGCTACGTTGTAATACTCGTAGTATTTGCCGGGGATGGCAGTGTTCTGGGCAGTGATCGCAGGAGCGACGGCGAGCAAAAACAACGATGTACGGACAAAGGCACGCAACATGGGGAAACCTCAAAGCTGGGATTTTGAGAGGAACAGAGGCCGGTGATCGAACTGATCCGGCGGAGTAACGTTGACTTGGCGTTTTACGCTCTGGGTGAGCCAGTACAACCCGACGGTCGGAATAGGCAACAGGAATCGGCTATTTTCGGGCTATAAAAGCGAGTAGGCGATGAACCAGAGCGACGGTCTTTGGGGGCATCACGGGCATGTTCCCTGTGCGCACAGTGAAATTGCTATCGCTATGGCGGGGCCGGTAGTGTCATTGGAGCAAACAAAGAACGTGGGTGGGGATGGGTATGCGGACTCAGGTTGGAATTGTTGGGGCGGGGCCGCCGGGGCTGATGCTGGCGCACCTGCTGCGTCGGGAGGGTGTGGACGCGGTGGTGCTGGAGGCTCGCGACCGGAGCTATGTGGAAGGGCGCATCCGGACAGGGGTGTTGGAACAGGGAACGGTGGACCTGCTGAAGACGCTGGGGCTGGGCGAGAGGATGGAACGGCTGGGGTTGCTGCACCATGCCATCGAGGTGGGCTACGAGAAGCAGCGGTTCCGCATCGACATGACGGCACTGACGGGGAAGTCCGTGATGGTGTATGGGCAGCACGAGGTGGTGACGGACCTGATTGCGGGAGCCGAAGCGGCGGGGATTCCGATCCTGTTTGGAGTGGAGGATGTAGCGCTGGAAGGGATCGCGGGGCCCTCGCCGACGATTCGATTCAGGCGGGGTGGGGTGGGTGAGGAACTGCATTGCGACTACATTGCGGGTTGCGACGGGTTCCACGGGATCAGCCGGGCGGCTGTGCCGGATGGGGTGCTGACGACGTATAAGCGGGAGTATCCGTTCTCGTGGCTGGGGATACTGGCGGAGGCGGCGCCGTCTTTGGACGAGCTTCTTTATATGCACAGCGACTGCGGGTTTGCGTTGTTCAGTATGCGGTCGCCGACGGTTACGCGGCTGTATCTGCAATGCGATCGGACGGAGAATCTGGCGGAGTGGCCGGACGAGCGTGTGTGGGAAGAACTGCATAGGCGGTTCGAGAGCATGGATGGGTGGATGCCGAAGGCAGGGCCAGTGCTGCAGAAGAGCATCACGGCGATGCGCAGCTTTGTGACGGCTCCGATGCAGTTTGGGAGGCTGTTTCTGGCGGGGGATGCAGCCCATATCGTTCCGCCGACCAGGGCCAAGGGGATGAACCTGGCGATTGCGGATGTGAAGGTGCTGGCGACGTGTTTGAGTGCGGCGATTCGTGAAGGCAAGGCGTCGGCGCTGGATTGCTACTCGGAGGTTTGCCTGCGGCGGATATGGAGTGCGCAACGATTTTCGTGGTGGATGACGTCGATGCTGCATAACAGCCTGGAGGATAGCGCGTTTGATCGTCGCCGGCAGATTGCGGAGCTGGAGTATGTGACGCATTCGGTGGCGGCCGCGACGTCGCTGGCGGAGAATTATGTTGGGTTGCCGATCGAGAATCCGTTTTGAGGTTGTCGCAACCCCACCTCAACGATGATGCCGTTTGAGATGGGGCACCCGAGGCCTAGCCTGGCTTGGGGGTTGTGCATTCCTGGGTGTGCTGGCCGAGTGTGGGAGCGAGGCGGCGTATTTCGAGCGGGGTTTTGGAGAAGAGGATTGGGGAGCGCGCGACCATCAGTTTGCCCTCGGTGGGGTGGTCTGCTTCGGAGAAGAAGTTGACGGCGCGGAGGTGCGGATCGTCGAAGAGGTCGTC
>JANXWZ010000129.1 GCA_025350865.1 Rhodanobacteraceae bacterium | reverse complement strand
GACGAAGGCTCGGCATTTTGCGTGCAGTGCGGTGCGAGGCTTACTCCAACCGCGATGCAGCCTCCTGTAGGTTCGCAGATAGCACCTCCGGTAGCGGTCGATATTCCGACCTATCTGGTGCAGTCCATTTTGGCGACGCTGTGCTGCTGCCTCCCGATGGGCATCGTTTGCATTATCAAAGCCAATGGCGTGAAGAAGCTGATCGCGACCGGTGACTATCAGGCTGCGATTCAGGCGTCGAACGAGAATAAGAAGATTTTGTGGATCGCGTTTGGCGTCGGCCTGGTGATCAACGGCCTTTACGTGTTGACGCAACTGAATCGATGAGCGGGACACGATTCACCGACAGACAACGCCTCGCAGCAGTTACCCTTGCGGGACTTGGCGTGCTGATGATTGCGGTCTGCTTTTTCAAGCCGGGGGCTTCGGCGTGGCTACCGCCTTGTCCGTTTTATGCGTTGACGGGGCTGTACTGTCCGGGGTGTGGGTCGACACGGATGCTGTATCTGCTGGTGCATGGGCACCCGCTTCTGGCGTTCCGGGAGAATGCGTTCGTGATGTTGCTGCTGCCGGTGCTTGTGGTGAAGCTGGTTGTGGACCTGGCGGGGATGAGGGACGTCATTGGCGTGCGGTATACGCGGCCTCTCGGGATAGGGATCGCGGCAGCTATCGTTTTATTTACGGTGGCGAGGAATTTGCCATGGGAGCCGTTTCGGGTTCTGGCGCCGCGTGATCTGGTTTCGGTACGCGGAAGGCTTAATCTTCGAGTTGAGAGCTGTGAGTTAAGAGTTTGGAGTTCAGACTCTGGTGCGGCTCCAGTAGAAGGCTAGTCCGACTACGTTGGCGAGAAGCGTGGTCCCAAGGATTTTTGCGGCGTAGGCGCGGGCATCAACGACGTCCACAAACGGATAGGCCGTCAGCAGAAACGAAAAGCAGGTGAAGGCGAAGCCCGCGGCAGAGGTCCACGAGACCCACCTGGGAAGGCGTGCGCGGAGCGTCGCCGCGCCAACCAGCGGAATGGCGAACATCGCGAGGTAGGCGAGGGCGTAAAGCTCCTGCGAGGCCTGGCTGAGGACCTGAAACGCCTCGGCCGTCTTGACTCCGGCGCTGCCGAGAGTCAGCAGTGCGGCTACGATGCCGGCGCTGACGAGGGTCGAGTTGACGGGCACCTGGTTGCGTTTGGAGAGGCGGGCGAACCACTCCGGGATCAGGTGGTCCCAGCCGGCCGTCATAGGGAGACGCGTCACGCCGGTGAAGATGTAGCTGGTCGCGCCGAGCAGGCGAAGCTGGACCAATAGAATCGCGGCGATCGCAATGACATTGCCCAGGCCGTCGTTGCCGAAGGCAAATCGCAGGGTCTGCGGGATGGGGGCGATGAAGTCGATCTTGATGAGCGGTTGAAACTCGTGGAAGGCAAGAACGGCGCCGGTTCCGAGGATGAACATAGCGCAGATGATGGGCGACGAAATGACGACGGACAAGCCGATGTTGCGTGTCGGAGCCTTGGCCTCCCCCGCAAGAATGGCGATGTACTCAAGGCCGCAGAGTGCGCCGAACATCTGTCCCATCAGGGCGAGCGAGTAGAGATTCGCCTTGGGCAGCGCCATCGCCAGCGGCGAATAGTGCAACGGAGTGCCATGCAGCATTGCCCAGAACGGCGTGAGGATGAGGACTGCGAAGACGGTGATCATGCCGGCTCCGCTGACGTTGTGAATCCAGCGGCCAAGCGCAAGGCCGCGCAGCGACGCGACGGTGAGCCCAGCCAAGATCGCCAGGACGATGGCCAGCGAGGCGAGGTGGTTGTCGGGGATCCAGGCTGCGGACGGCCCGATCAGGTACGCCATTTCGGTGGGGATGCCGAAGAGGATGGTGGCGGCGACGCAGAGTCCGTAGGCCCAGATGTTCCACGCGGTCATGAATCCCCAGGCGTCGCCGAAGGCTGTGCGAGCCCAGACGTAGAGACCCCCTTCAAGCGGCATCTCGCGATTGAGGAAGTAAACCGACACGCCCATCGGCAGATAAAAGAGCGCCATCGCCGCGATCCAGACGACGGCCTGCGCGCGGCCCAGGCCGGCAGCGACGCCGACCCATGAGCTTCCAACAACGCACAAGACCTGCGTGAGGACGAGGTCGCGCAGGGTGAGCTGGCGGGTGAGCGCGTGGCTTTCAACTGCTACGTCAGTTGTAGGGGGCATCTGCGGGTATGTTCGCACATCGTGCGGCATACGGCTATGGAATTCCCGCGCTATGCGCCGACTGCAACCTGCCCGTAGCGTTTTTGCACGTAGTCGTCCAGGATCACCTGGAACTCTTCAACAATGTGGTCGCCGCGCAGAGTCGCCGAAAGCTTGCCGTCGATGTAGACCGGCGCGACCGGCTCCTCAAACGTGCCGGGGAGCGAGATGCCGATGTTGGCGTGCTTGGATTCGCCGGGTCCGTTGACGATGCAGCCCATGACGGCCAGCTTCAGCTCTTCGACGCCGGGGTAAATCTTCTTCCACTCCGGCATGGATTCGACGAGGTAGCCCTGAATGCGCTCGGCGAGCTCCTGGAAATAGGTGCTGGTGGTGCGCCCGCAACCGGGGCAGCTGGTGACCTGCGGCATGAAGCTGCGGATGCCGAGCGATTGCAGAATCTGCTGGCCGCAACGAACCTCTTCGCTGCGGTCGCCGCCGGGGGTAGGAGTGAGCGAGACGCGGATGGTGTCGCCGATACCTGCAAGCAGCAGCGGCGAGAGCCCGGCGGCGGAGGCGACGATGCCCTTCATGCCCATTCCGGCTTCGGTCAGTCCGAGATGCAGCGCGTAGTCGCATCGGCCCGCGAGTTCAGTGTAGACGTCGATCAGGTCGCGAACCCCTGATACTTTTGCAGACAAGATGATCTGGTCGCGGCGCAGACCGTAGCGTTCGGCGGCGGCGGCGTT
>JANXWZ010000103.1 GCA_025350865.1 Rhodanobacteraceae bacterium | reverse complement strand
ATAAGGAGTGGGTCTCACCGACAGACCACATCCATCAGGTGGGAAATGATCGGGTCGTCGCCATTCCCTCCAACTATGGGTACGTACAGGTGAGGCAGGATGAAGGCAGCCCAAAATTTCTCAACGACTACTCCCCGGAGCTTCCGCGGGGATTCACGGTAGAAGGACTCGTTGCAAAGTACTCTGCTGACCCGGCATCTCAGTGGTCAAAGTCCAGCGCGCTTTGGAAGCAGAAGGCCCCAATGTTTCGCGCTCCGGCACATCCGTGGATCGAGCGAGAGGCGTTGTGGAATAGCTACTATCTTCGCAGCGGCTTTACCTACGACAGCTTCTTTCGCGAGCACATCCTCTCGCAGGGCGCGGGATACCAGTACCAGGCCGGCATTCAGTGCGCAGCTCGCGACCCTCTGCAGCATGTATTGCCGCTCATCTTCACCGATCCAGACATCGTGCGGCAGGTGCTTCGCTACACCCTCAAAGAGATTCCGCCCGACGGTTCCAGTCCCTACGGCATCGTAGGTCACGGTGTTCCAATGCATTGCGTATACCAGCCCAGCGATCTTCAACTCTGGGTACTCTGGGTGACCGCGGAATACGTGCTGGCAACCAAAGATCGCGACTTTCTCAACGAACGTATTCCGGCCTATCCAAGCCAGGACCTGCACCCGGACGATCCGACGGTGCTGGATCTCCTTCTACGATCCTTCACCTACATCACCACCAACATTGGCGTCGGCAAACACGGCTTGTTGAAGATCTTCAACGGAGATTGGAACGACAGCATCGTCTATACCCACCTCACACCCGAGCAAAGGTCGAAGACCACCGAGGTGGGCGAAAGCGTGCTCAACGCCGCAATGGCGCCCTATGTCTTCGAGTATTACGCGACCATGCTGGACTTCGCGAAACAGAAGCATCCAGCAGATGAGGCGCGGTTACAAGCGAAGACGCAACGCGTAGCAGTGCAAGCCCAATGGTATGACCGTTGGTATCGGCGTGCATGGCTCAGCGAAGATCAAGGTTGGGTCGGTGAAAAGCAGATGTGGCTCGAACCTCAGCCATGGGCCCTGATCAGTAACTGTGTGCCCAATAACAAAATCGCCACACTCGTGACCGCAGTCGACGAATTGGCCCGCAAGCCTTCCCCCATCGGTGCGCTTCTCCAGAGCCAGGCAGACCCGACAATGAAAGATGAGCCAGGAGCGGGGACCAATGGCGGAGTCTTTGCTGCCATCAGCGGCACACTCATCTGGGCTCTCGCCACGGTCAACGGAGACATGGCCTGGGACGAGTGGTAAAAGAATACCCTCGCACACCACGCCGCGACCTATCCCGATATGTGGTTCGGCATCTGGAGCGGACCCGATTGCTACCACTCCGTTCTGTCCAAGTGGCCCGGCGGTACCGGAGTCAATTTTCCCGTTTTAAATATGCACTCCCACGCCTGGCCCCTTTACTCCGCCACCAAGCTGCTCGGGACCGAGTTCCACCCGCGCGGCATCCGTTTCACGCCGGTCATCCCTCTCGACGAATACGAGTGGAATTCTCCACTACTTGGCTTCAAAAAGACACCGACTGGCTACTCCGGTTGGTATGCGCCAACGACGCATGGGAATTGGATGATTGAAGTCACTCTTACAGCCTCGGAGCTGGCCCGCCTGAAACATCTCTCGATAAATGGAGTTCCCGCAGCAATGCACAAAGCGGGTCTAAAGCTTCAATTCCGTGGTGAAAGCGGGTCAGGCGCACCACTTCGGTGGGAAATCAGCTAACCTCACCATGAGCCCGGCATGAACGAAAGTGCTGGCATCGAGCAGCCCAAACAAAATCCAAACGGAGCAACTCGCGACACGATGAATCAGGTATGGAGCAGGCGTAAAGCATTGCAAGTGGTAACTGGAACAACAGCAGCCGTCGCCATGGGCCGCGTCACGCCGTTTGCCCAGAGCGTCGCCAAATCGGCGGAGCGACCGCCGCTCAGTGAACGAAAGTTCCGAAGCCGCTCTGTCGAAGAGCTCATCGATCAGGTAAGTCGACAAATCGCCGATCCCGAAATGGCCGCGCTATTTCGCAACTGCTTCCCCAACACCCTCGATACAACAGTCGAGTCACTGACGTTTCAGGGCAAGCCGGACACCGTCGTGATCACAGGCGATATCCCGGCAATGTGGCTCCGAGACTCATCAGCACAGGTGTGGCCCTACCTGCCACTCGCCCGCAACGATGCACCGCTGCGCGAACTACTGGAAGGGGTCATCCGCAGACAAACACGGTGCCTGCTCGTCGAACCCTACGCCAATGCTTTTCTTGCCGATCTGAACTCCCCGCCACGCACTTCAGCCACGCCGGACCAGACCGAAATGAAGCGCGGTGTGCACGAGCGAAAATACGAACTTGATTCGCTCTGTTACCCAATCCGGCTGGCCCACGGATATTGGAAGCATACTGGCGACACCAAGCCGTTCGATGCTGTATGGAAGCAGGCCATGCAGTTGGTTGTGCAGACGATGCGTGTGCAGCAGCGAAAACACGATAGTGGCCCCTACCACTTTCAGCGCAACGCAGAGACCCCAACAGAGACCTTGATGGAGAAGGGCTTCGGTAGTCCTATAAACCCGGTCGGCCTCATTGCGTCGGCCTTTCGCCCATCAGATGACGCATGCACGTTCCCGTTCCTGGTGCCGTCGAATCTATTCGCCGTCACGTCGTTGCGGCAGTTGGCGGAGATGTCCAACTCGGTGTTGCACGACCATCAACTGGCAACTGACGCATCAGCCCTCGCAGACGAGGTCTCAACCGCCCTCAACAAACATGCGATTGCGACAACCCCCACTGGAACTATCTGGGCCTTTGAGGTCGATGGCTTCGGAAGCCAGTTGCTGATGGACGACGCCAACGTCCCAAGCCTGTTGGGACTACCCTATATCGCCAGTTCGCCGGATGCTGCCCTCTATGCCCGAACCCGAGCCTTTGTCTGGAGCAAACGTAATCCGTGGTTCTTTAAGGGGACGGCTGGTGAAGGAATAGGCGGACCGCATGAGGGGGGCGACATGATCTGGCCCATGTCGCAGATGGTATTCGCGCTTACCAGCACTTCGGACGAAGAGATTCTGCACATGTTGAAGATGCTCAAGGCATCGTCGATAGGCACGGGCTTTATGCACGAGAGCTATTTCAAAGACGATGCAGCAAAGTTCACAAGGTCGTGGTTCGCATGGGCGAATACTCTGTTCGGAGAGTTGATTGTGAAGGTGGCAACGACGCGGCCGCACCTTTTGCGGTGATTCGTGAGACCGCTGGAGATCCAAAACTAAGTGGAAAAGATAGTTTCTATGTAGTCACCGTCATCCGCGCTACAGACGGAGGCACCGAAGCCGTCCGCCAACGCAAACGCAGATATCCGTGGCCGTCTACTAAAGTTCGCGGTAAGATCGTCCGTACACGTGAACCATAAGAGCAAGAGACCAGTTTTGGTCGAGCATGTGTCCCCTAGGAACTTGTTGAAATAGCCGCAGGGTACGTCGCTTCTGTCTGTATTTTCGTGAGCTGGTCGGTGGAGTTGGAAGAGTCCGGGGTCACTGAGCCGGCCCCGTCCAGCCCATGTTTGCTGGATAGGTGTATACCCGCCGTGGCATCCCCCGTATGCCGACGAGATGCATAGGGAAAACGTTACGTTGAATCCAACGAAGAACATCCAGAAGCTGAGTTGGCCCAGCTTCTCGCTGAGCATCCGACCGGTCACTTTTGAGAACCAATATGTGAGTGCACCAAACTTCACGGCGGCAAGCATGATGATTGCGATCCCAAGCGGTGCCCAGACTTTCTGCTGGCTCGCGACGATCGCAACGGGGAGAGTCTTTCTGAAAACACCGATATGGTGGGTGTTGGGCTTCTTCTTCACCTTCATCATGGGCGGCATGACCGGCATTTCCGTCGCGTCGGTCCCGGTGGATTTACAGGTGAATGACACATACCACCAGAACAGGTGCTGATACAGCAGAACGTCGCCGCCGGCAGTGGGATTGAAAAACTGGGTCCCGCCGGTTCGATCGACCGGGACCACCACTGACTACCCCCGTATTTGCACAAAAGAAAGGTTTAGAGGCTGACTTCAGTGTGGAATAAAACTCAGACGAAAGACGGTATAGGATATCCGACAGGAACTGGGATGGTTAGCCGGGATGGCTGGCGCCACCAGCCCACGGATGCCAAAGCTGGGTGACGAGGATCCTGGCCGTGGGCAAGCTGGCGCACAAGCGCGGCCAAGTCAGTAGGAACAGGAAATGTAGAAGTGCAATCGAAAACCCCCGGCTCGTAAACGCCGTCGTTCTTTGTACATAGGTTGTTCCAGTTTTTTAGCCCCAGTAAACCCCAAACCGTGACCCCCCGGACGTCAACGCCTGTCTTGCGAACTGCCGTTGCGTCGGCATAGATCTCTGCAAGCCATCGTATTTGTTCGTCGACGTCACATCCTAGGTGGGCCTCAGTGATTGCAAGCGGCAAACCATATCGCTGCCACGCCTGCTTGAGAATTTCACCTATGCCACAGATTCCTTCCGGACGGACGCGCACCGCTTCGATGTCGACAAGAGGTTCACTGCCTGTGTCTCCGCCCGCCATGAAGGGTGGATAAAGATCTAAACGGTCGTCGAGAAACCGGTCGCTGGTCACGTAATAATTGAGTCCCAGCACATCCGGCGGACAGGGATGGTCCTCGAACCACAAGACTTCACGTTCATCCAAGCCGTATTGCAAGAGAAAATTGAATAGCGCGTGCTCACGCGTGACTCGACCGCATAACAGATCTGTTCCCAGCCATCGCCTATGCTCACGTTCGACGCGAAAACTTTCGAGAGCAGGCACCGCATAGGTCAAGCCGGCGTCTTCTGTGTGGATCAGCCTGGCCTCGGGTTGCGTCGCGCGAATAGCAGCCATCGCCAGCGCAATCCCTTTCATTTGATGGAAGAGTGCACGAAGATAGCTCCGCATGTCGCGATGATGCGGGAACCAGTGTTCATATAAGCAGGCAAACCTGCCAGTCGTTTGTGGCTCGTTGATTGGCGTGTAATCCGTTACCCATGGAAATCTCTGTGCAACCTGGCTTGCATAGGCAGATAGGTGTTGCGGGAAATTTGGATCGAGAAGATCTGTCCATGATGGCCCGCTACCGTGATGCAACAAGCCCACGATGGGCTGCAAACCAATCTCTTCCATAGAGCGCATTATGGTGTCCGCCGAGGTCCAACTCATGGTTTGCGCAAAGCGCTCCCACTGTAAACCGACGCGCAACGTCCGTAGACCAAGCCCCGCAAACATCTCGAGATCTTCCAATGTGCGATTTCCGTGCCCGGAGAATACATACTGATCATAGTAGACGTCGCCAACCCTGTTGACGGTGCACTCTGCCCCACCCCATAGCTCCAACGGAAATCGTAATTGTGACAACAGGAATCTCCATGTGAGAAGTTCGACAGGCGTATTAAGTATGCCCCCCGCATCTGCTACATATGGAGCACAATTTCGCTGCCGGAGTTGCCTGAACACTGTCCTGGTCGTGTCACGATGTGCGCCAAACTTTTTGGAACGTACGTGCATCGAAAGTCATAAAGGGAAGGTACTTTATGCACCGCAGTTCCTGCCGCGCCGACGTTAGTAGTCAGCAAAGTGTTTCTGAGAAGAATGACCTGGATCAGGGGAACTATAGATCAGGTGGCGCCTCCGCGCAGGGCTATCTACCGGACCCACAACCGGGCTCGCCCGATCTTCCGGTTGATACTGTGCACAAGTTGCCGGCGGCGCTGTTCGCTTTCTCTCATCTGCGCTGGCACTTCGTCACGCAGCGGCCACAACATCTTCTAACGTGTGCGGCCCAGTCCCGCCCGGTCTACTTTTGGGAAGAGCCGTTTTTTCACCCGGCGGGGGACGCCAGTTATCCATCCCGCCTGCGCGGAACACTTGAGTTGCTTTCAGGTGGGGAGCACAACGTCACCGTCATTCGGCCGCACTTCACTGAAGGGGAAGATGCAATCAAGGGGCAGCGACGTCTGCTTCACGACTTTCTCGCCGACCACGGTGTACAGCGTTTCGACTGCTGGTATTACACTCCGATGGCACTGGAGTTCGCCCGTGACCTCCGGCCCGAAGTTCTAATCTACGATTGCATGGACGAACTGTCCGCTTTCGTCGGCGCACCGCAAGGTTTGAGGGAAAATGAGGCAGAGCTGTTTCGCCGGGCTGATGTTGTCTTCACCGGCGGCGTATCGATCTACGAAGCGAAGCGTCACCGTCACCCTAATGTTCATGCTTTTCCCAGCTCGATTGACGTACCTCATTTCGCGCAGGCGCTCCTTCAGCAACCGGACCCAGAGGACCAGGCCTCCGTCCCCCATCCAAGGATCGGATTTTACGGCGTTGTCGATGAACGTTTCGATGTTGCCTTGTTGGCGGAAACCGCGCTGCGGCGTCCACACATGCACTTCATCATCCTGGGTCCCATCGTAAAGATCGATCCGGCGCATCTTCCACGAGCGTCGAACATCCACTACCTCGGCATGAAGTCTTACAGCGAGTTGCCGTCCTACCTCGCAGGCTGGGATGTGGCGATGCTGCCTTTCGCGATGAACGATTCGACCCGTTTCATCTCGCCCACTAAGACTCCCGAATATCTCGCTGCCGGCAAGCGTGTTGTGTCGACGCCGGTGCGCGATGTGGTCACCAGCTATGGTATCCCGAACCTCGTCGAGATAGCTTCCACCGCATCGGAGTTTGCGGCGGCATTGGACCGAGCGGTCTGCGCCGAAGACGATCCACAGTGGCGTGAAAGGGTTAAGCACAGACTCGATGATTCCTCGTGGATCCGGACATGGGCTGCGATGGAGGCAAAGATTGAAGCCGCGCGTAACAGGGCTCTGGCAACGCTTCCCTCGCCACATATGCAGGTGCACCAGGTCAGTACGCCCGTCAGCGGTTCGTTCGATTACGTTGTGGTCGGTGCCGGATTTGCTGGATCGGTGGTAGCCGAACGCCTCGCGTCGCAGTTGCATAAACGGGTTCTCGTGATCGATAAACGTTCTCATATCGCGGGGAATGCCTATGACTTTTACAACGAACATGGCATCCTGATCCACCAATATGGGCCCCATATATTTCATACGTCGTCACAAAAGGTGGTGGAGTACCTTTCCAGATTTACGCATTGGCGTCCCTATGAACATCGTGTCCGAGCGTACGTCGATGGGAAGTTACTGCCCGTCCCGATCAACCTAGATACAATCAACGATTTATACGACCTGAATTTGAATGCCGAGCAAATGGAGGCGTTTCTCGCGCAGCGATCCGAGAAGCGCGACCAGATACGCACATCGGAAGATATTGTTGTCTCGCGTGTGGGTCGCGAGCTCTACGAGAAGTTTTTCCGCAACTACACTCGCAAGCAGTGGGGCCTGGATCCGTCGGAGCTCGACAGCTCGGTTGCGGGACGTATCCCGGTGCGCTTCAATCACGATGATCGCTATTTTTCCGATACATTTCAAGCCATGCCTTTGGAAGGCTATACGCGTATGTTCGAACGTATGCTCTCACATCGCAACATATCGGTGCTGTTGTCCACTGATTATCGGGACATTGTGGAAAGGTATCCCGAAGCGAAGATCGTCTACACCGGCCCCATCGACGAATTTTTCGATTACCGATTCGGACCGCTTCCCTATCGGTCTTTGCGGTTCGAGCACCGCACCCACGAGCAGGCGAAGTTTCAGGAAGCGCCGGTCGTGAACTATCCGAACGACCATGCCTATACCCGAGTCACGGAATTCAAATATCTGACGGGACAGGAACATGAGAAGACCAGCATCGTCTACGAGTATCCGTGCGCCGAGGGCGACCCCTACTACCCGATTCCACGGCCAGAAAACGCTGACCTGTACGAGCAATATCGCGCACTCGCAGCGACCACGAATGGCGTTTACTTTTGTGGGAGGCTCGCCAACTATCGGTATTTCAACATGGATCAGGTTGTGGCCCAGTCCTTGCACCTTTACCGCAACATAGCTGACGAGGAAGCAATGACGCCAAAACCTGTTACGGTTGTTCCGGTTTCCGCCGACAGGTTGGCCGCTGTTCAGGTTGCGTCATAGACTCTTCATCGTTGTAGCTCCATTAGCCGCTTGCGCCACGCCAGTACCCCCGGATCCTCTTCATCCCGAAAAGACCCACTGGTAGCGAGAGCGATCTCGTCGAGCGGTACCTTCGGTGTGCGGTCGGCGTACAGGAGACCGTTCGCCTCCTGATAGGTATCGGTGAACTGGGTGTAGCAAAAGCCAGCCAACGCTGACAGTGGACGGACGGCGGCGAGCAGAGCTGCATAACGTTGCGCCAATTCCTCAGGTGTGCGGCAACTGCTATATCCCCAGGTCGCATCCCCGGGTCGACGCAATGCAATGCCGCCAAACTCTGTCAGTACGATAGGTTGCCGCTCTGCGTCCTTTCCGCTGAGTCGGAGAATACGTCCACCTGGCCGTTCAAAGTCGAAGAGGCGTGCCTCGACCACGTCGATTCCGTATCGTTGCGCAATCCGCTCCGGCATGTCGTCATAGTCGTGGATTCCGATGATGTCGGTGGCCACACTTTCCCAGCCGTCATTGCCGATCACCGGCCGGGTGTGATCCAGTGTCTTGGTAAGGTGATACAGCGCCTGAACATAATGCCGTTGGGCCGGACTATCAGGCAAGTCGGGTACACCCCAGCTTTCATTGAACGGTACCCAGGAGACGATGCACGGGTGACTCCAATCGCGCTTCACCACCTCGATCCATTCATGCGTCAACCGCTCCACCGAACGTTGGGTGTAGCGGTATGCACTCGGCATCTCCTCCCAGACCAGAAGCCCGAGATGATCCGCCCAGTACAGGAAGCGCCTGTCTTCAATCTTCTGATGTTTGCGTACACCGTTGAAACCCATGGCTTTCACCAACAGGATGTCACGCACAAATGCGACATCGTTCGGTGCCGTCTGTCCACTCGCTTGCCAATAACCTTGGTCGAGCACAAGACGCAGCGGCAAGGGCCGTCCGTTCAATAGAAACCTGTCGCCTTGCACGGCGATCGAACGCAACGCGGTATAACTCGTTGCACGGTCCAGCACTTTGCCGGTTCCATCTCGCAGCTCCAGGTCAATATCGATGATCGATGGCTTCGTGGGACTCCATAACAGATCATTTCGGAAGTCGTCGATCCCCGGGTCAGATAACGCAATCCTACGATGTATTTCGCCGGCGGAAAGTGAGCTCGCCGATACGCCACCGCCCACGAACCGGTAGCTGTCCTGCACCAACATTTGCTCGCCAGCCCTCATAGTCACGAAAAGGACAGCGCCGTCTGGAAGCCGTCCGTCCGTATGGGCCTCAAGGCCAATCTCCCAGCGTTCGAGGTTTGACGTCCACCTTACAGACTCAAGGAACACCGCCGGAACAACTTCCATCCACACGGTTTGCCAGATCCCGGTCGTGCGGGGATACCAGATGGAATGAGGTTCCAGTCTCCAGTCCTGCTTACCTCTGGGCTTCTCCAGGTCTGCCGGATCATCTTCTGCACGAACAACAACCTGCTGCATGCCCTCTGTAATCGCAGCAGTTATTTCTATTGAGAATGGTGTGTAGCCACCTTCGTGCTGGCACACCTCCAGCCCGTTCACCCACACCGTGGCGGCATAGTCTACGGCGCTGAAGTGCAGGATGAGCCGCTCGCCCTCTTTCAATGTCGGTCGCACGAAATGGCGTCGATACCAAACCGCGCAATAGAAGCTCGTGTCGGCGATGCCGCTCATCGTGGTTTCAGGCGAAAACGGAACAACGATTGTCTGCTGCCATGCGACCTGTTGCGGGCTCGTGAGCTCAGCCGATTTATCGATCGCGAAATCCCATTTTCCATTGAGACTGATCCAGTCTTGTCTCTGAAGCATCGGTCGTGGATAAGCAGTCGCAAAGTCATCAGATCGGTCACGCGATTTGAAGCCCATTCGTCTTCTCCTTCTATAAGGTCTACAGCTCGTTGCACTTCACCCCTTCCGCGGACCTCCGAGTGATTCCGCGAAGAAACTAGCCATCGATGAAGTGTTCGATGCGACTTGCTGCAGCCGCGAGGTATGGATTGTTTGCCGTAGATCAGCATGAGAAAACTGTACCGGTCTCGAACCAGCCGTGAATGGACTGCCGCCTTGTTTTCATGGAGCAGCCAACGCGTCTGATGATCGCGGCTAAACGCTTCCCCTAGGCGGTCAGCAACACGCTGAAGTCGCCCGGTTCGGCGGCAAGTGTTGGCCGCTCTTCCTCGATGGACAAACGAAGCCATGCGATGGCCCGCGCGCCTCCCATGCGCACAAGCGCCTTCAGGATCGTCATGTTGCTTATCGACTTCGTGGGGTTGCGGTCGCCAGGAAAGAGCCACTCACTGTGACCCGTGAGGGTTTGAAGCATCCTCAGAAATCCCTTCGTTTGGTGCGCCAGCGGCACGATGTGGACCGACCGCATCTTCATTCGCTCGGCAAGGATGGTCCAGCGACCTCCCTCGACGTTAAGCTCGCTCCACCTTGCTCCGATCAATTCGCCCGTCCGGACCCACGTCAGACTCATCAGTTTCAGGGCAACGCGAGTGATGTGCGTCCCTTGATGAAACTCTATTTTCCGAAGGAGAATCGCTTAGGCTGTGCATCTCGTCGGTCGCCTTGGCTCGCTTGATCTCTGTATCTGCGAGTGGCACGTCGTTCGCTCCGGGATGGCCGTTCTGAAATCTACCCCCAGTCCAAAAGTGCGATACCCCCAATTGCACCCCCACCGGGCCGTGGCTTCCACGGTACCTCGTTGGACGATAAAACCCAAAACCCCAACATTTGTTGGGGTTTGAGCGGATTCTCGGAATGTTCTTGGATGCCCTAAAACAAGGTCGTGGCGGAGAGAGAGGGATTCGAACCCCCGGTACCTGTAAGGGTACGTCTGATTTCGAGTCAGGTGCATTAAACCGGGCTCTGCCATCTCTCCGCTCGGTGGCCACGAACGGGCTACCCGTTGATTCTACTAACGGATGCC
>JANXWZ010000039.1 GCA_025350865.1 Rhodanobacteraceae bacterium | reverse complement strand
GTCCGGGGGCGGGTCGCTTGAACTTGCCCACGGGATAACGCGGGTCTGGAACGGGAATATTTGGGTCGAGACTCATTGGGAAAACCGTAGCACAATTGGAGTGTGAGAAAACACGGCTTTGTTGCAGTTCTTGCTTATTCCTTTGCGATCGCCCTTGCGGGCTGTCACGGCTCCGCTTCCGAGGCTCCAGCGACGACCAAGCCATCCGTGGAATCGCGCCTCGCAGCGCTGGACAAAGCCGATCCTGTGCTGCCAGTTCCCGCGCAGCCCACTCAGCCCAACGGCGAGTTCGTCGGGTTCGACCGCAACGGCTATCCCGGCGACCAGCGGCTGGCCGAACTGCATCGCAGCTTCGCGTTCGCTGGCTACTGGCTCAACAATCCTCCCGGAGCCAAGACCAACGGCTGGACAGGCAGGCGGATGGCGCTGCGCAACGCAGGCTTCGGCTTCCTCGTACTGTGGAACGGCCGGCTCGAAGCCGATATCAAGCGCTCAAGCCTAACCCCCGAAGCGCTTGGCCAACAGGACGCAGCAGACGCAATCTCCCGCGCCAAAGCCGAAGGTTTCCCCGCCCAGACGATCCTCTTCCTCGACCAGGAAGAAGGTGGCCGGCTGGAGCCGATCCAAAGCGCTTACTTCTTCGGCTGGACGGAAGCCGTAGCAGCCTCAGGCTACCGTGCCGGATCGTACCTCAGCGGACAGCCCAGCCCCGACGGCAACGGTCCTGACGGCAAACCCGCCACCATTACCACCGCACAGGATGTCCGCGAGCAGATCGCCGCGCGGCATCTGCATCCGGTGGTCCTTTGGGTAGCGCAGGACGCCTGCCCGCCCGCCCCGGGCTGCGTCCTGCAGGCGCCGAAGATGAAAGAGAGCGGGACGATGGACGCCGAAGTCTGGCAGTACGCGCAGTCGCCACGGCGGGCGTCGATCACGCGGAGTTGCGTACAGACGTATGCCAAGGATGGACAGTGCTACGCCGGGGCGACCAGCGACCTTTTTCTGGATTTGGATGTGGCGGGGTCGGCCGATCCGTCGCAGGGCCGGTGAGTGCTCCTGCAACGTATTCACTTGTCCAATTTGCTACCGCTTCACAAACTGCCTGCGCAGCGTGTCGTCGATCAAGGTTTGCCATCCCTCTCCCGTGGCCCGCAGCGCGCTGAGAACGTCGGGCGACAGCCGGACCGAGATCAGTTCCTTCGTCGGTGCCTTCTGCGGGCCGCGCTTGCCTCTCTTGAGTGCCCGCTGCAATGCGGGAGGCAATTCGTGGAAACGCTTTGCGCGGGCAAATTTCTCTTTCGTCCACTCCGGGTTGTCGGCGTCTGGCCCACCATGGGCACTGGCAACAATGTCAGTATTGAGCGGCATAACGTTTGTACTCCTCATTCTCGGCTTTGCGCAGACTGATGGCGCGGATTCTGTCGTCGGGCATATAGGTAACGGTGAGTGTGTAGAGTTTGGCGTCAAGCCAGCCGACCAGGTTCCAGCGCTCCTCCCCGTAGTCCTGCGAGTCATCCAAGTCGTACAGTGCGGTGTCCTCATCGAAGTCTTCCGCCCGCTGTAGAGAGATGCCATGCTTCCTGATGTTCTCGGCATCTTTTGCTGGGTCGAAGACGACTTCCATACTTTTATCGTATATACGATAAAAGTATGGAAGGTCAAGCGATAGCAAGAAAAAGAAGGCCACTCGCCTTATGGGAAAGAGTCATATCGATCTCGCGCCGAGCGCTTGGGGAGGCAAACGAGCCTAGCAGGGATGCGTTGGAACAAGCAGGATCAACGTGCTGAAGTTCGCAAACGGGACCGAAGAAGACGATTGGTGATTCGCCAATCGCGACCGTCACGCCCGCGGATTTGCCACCGCGTTCACGAAGTCCATGTTCGCCGGAACCTCACTGCCAATCTTGAGGCGAATGCGAATAGGTGTTGGATCGCCACGAACTCGCAATCCCAATGTCATAGCCACGAGTGACAGCAACTCGAATGGTGTCATACGTCAAGGCATCTGGATCTTTCGACAGTAATGTTTGTGCTGCTAATGTCGCAAGCTTCTCTTCATCAGTTGACCGTCCGTTCCAAACGACGGAAACGAAGAGGGTCTGCCGCGTTGTTCCGCCACCATTGCTGGACCACATTTTCTGGACGCCTGCGTTCTGCACCCCCGGAAGTGCTTCCACGGACCTGACATCGTCTAGCAGAGCTACAAATGTGCCGCTTCTGGAGATCACCTCCGATGCGATTGTTCCCCCAACACCCAGCACCAAGAGCAATCCCGCAAGGATGATCCAATGAGTGCTCCAGATTGTTTTAGGTTGAAGCATGTCCTCGTGGCCCACATTGACCACAAAGCTTCCTACAGCGATGTCGTGGATCCCCTGTTTCGTTTCGCGATTGAACAACAACATGTAGATGATCGCGCCGCCCAGGCAAACGACCACGATAGAAATCAATCCCGAGATGAAGGCAGGAGTACGCGAAACGGATAGCGACAAGCCATTCAACAAACTGGGCAAACTGAAGAGCACCGTCCGCAGCATGGTCTTTTCAATCGATAAGGTCTTTCCCTCTGCGTCGACCACTCTGATGTTGAGCAAGCGTTTTCCCAGCGATTGCCCTCCACCCAATCGACTGTCCATCAGGAAGTAAGCTGTCGTGAGAGAGAAGCCGACAATTCGGCCCGATGTGCCAAGCCGACTCAACTGGTCGAAAAAAGGTGCACAGACAATGGCAGCTGGAATACCCAGTATCAATCCGTCAAGAATGAGGGCGAAAAGACGTCGCCATCGCGAGGCCAGCGCGAACGCCGACCAGTCAGGTTCGGAAGCTGATGTTGGCAAAAATGCAGGCGGTGGTACGTCGGGGAAAGGCAGCGGAGCGGTATCCAATGGACCTCTGCGAATCGCTCAAATGATTGTGTGGAACTTGCAGGAGTATTTCAGATGGGCAGGAGCTTAGCAAGCAAAAACAAGCGACTAGAGTTCCTTTTTCCAAGACGACAAACTCCAGGTCATCCCGCAGCGGCCTGCCAAACCGGTCATCCCCATACGGGAACGCCACTGTCTCGCCGGTCTTCTCGTACCCGCGCCGCTCGTACCAGGCGATTAGCGCGTCGCGAACGTTCAACACCGTCATCCGAATCACTCGACCACCACGCTCTCGCACGAAGTCTTCCGCAGTGGCAAGCAGCGTTCTTCCTAGCTGGCGATTCTGTAACTCCGGATGAATAGTAAAAAGGCCGAGATACCACACGCCATCCTCCTTAGGCTCCAGCCAGACAGTTCCGAGCAGTGGGCCGTCGGTCGTGTCGCGGTAGAGCAGCAGTTGGGCGTCCGGTTTGGCGGCGAGGTCTTCGCGGAGTTGCGGCTCGGTCAGACGAGCGCCTTCGATGATGCCGTCCTCGACGTTCCAACTGGCTCCCGAACCCTTGCCGCGATAGGCGAGATTCGCGAGCGCGACAATCTCCTGGTGGTCCGCTTCCGTGGCGCGAGTAAGCTGCATCGACCGATTCTACGACGCACGGCGTACACACTGAGAAGACTCATTTGCCGGGAGGCCCGTGGAAGCCTATCATGAAGCCTAGATGACGTTTTCCGCAACGCTCGCCCCATCCGACCCGATAACCGAACGCCCTGACCACAAACGCTACTTTATCGAGAAGCTCGGACTCTCCGAGCGCCTGATGGAGCGGTGTCTGGGCGAGGCCCTTTCGGCTGGCGGCGACTACGCAGACCTTTACTTTGAAGCAGTTACGAGCACCTCGCTGGGGATCGACGAAGGCCTCATCAAGACGGCGAGCCAGGGAATCAGCGTCGGCTGCGGAATTCGCGTGGTTTCCGGAGAGCGCACAGGCTTCGCATTTACCGACGATTTATCCAGCGAACGGCTGCTGAAAGCCGCTCGGACTGCCGCGCTGATCGCATCCGGCCCAGCGAAAGAGATTGTGAGCGGCTTCCGCCACATCGAGACGCCGTCGCTCTATCCCATCGCCGGGCTCTCGCCTGACGGGGAGATTGAAGCCAAACTGGCGCTGATTCGACGCGCCGATAAGGCCGCACGGGATTCTGACCCGCGCATCACGCAGGTACGCGCAGGCATCAACGACGAACTGCGACGCATTCTCATCGCCGCCTCCGACGGCACCTTTGCCAGCGACACCCAACCCCTGGCGCGGCTCAACGTCTTCGTCATCGCCAAGGATTCTCAAAACACCGCTCGCGGAACCAGCGGCGGCGGCGGACGTGTGGCTTTAGACTTCTTCGAAGCGGAAAAGTCACCGGAGCATTTCGCCCGCGAGGCGGCCCGCACCGCTCTGCTGCAGCTAGGCGCGACAGAGGCTCCAGCCGGCGAGATGGAAGTCGTGCTCGGCCCCGGATGGCCCGGAGTGCTGCTGCATGAGGCCGTCGGCCACGGACTGGAAGCCGACTTCAACCGCAAAAAGACCTCGGCGTTCTCCGGTCTGGTCGGGCAAAAGGTCGCCAGCGAGAAGGTCACCGTCGTCGACAATGGGACCATCGCCAATCGGCGCGGATCGCTGAATATGGACGACGAGGGTGTGCCGACGCAGGAAACGGTGTTGATCGAGAACGGTATACTGAAGACATTCCTTTCGGACAAGATGAACGCCCGGCTGATGGGCGGAACCAGCACAGGCAGCGGACGCCGCGAGAGCTATCACCATGTTCCCATGCCGCGTATGACCAACACCTACATGTTGAACGGCGACGATCTGCCCGAAGACATTATCAAGAGCGTGAAGCGCGGACTGTACGCGGTGAACTTCGGCGGCGGCCAGGTCGACATTACGAATGGCAAATTCGTGTTTTCGGCCAGCGAAGCTTACCTGATTGAAGATGGTAAGGTGACACGGCCGGTCAAGGGAGCGACGCTGATCGGCAACGGTCCTGAAGCGCTGAAATACGTCAGCATGGTCGGCAACGACCTGGCGCTGGACGAGGGGATCGGAACGTGTGGCAAAGCCGGGCAGAGCGTGCCCGTGGGCGTCGGAATGCCGACCATAAAGCTTGACCGTATGACGGTCGGAGGAACGGGACACTAATGGCAACTGCAGAGCGCGAAACCAAACTATACGAGTGTGAAGTAAAGCGGCGCCGGGTCAGGGCGGGCGGTGGTTACGAGCCTTTCTGGAAGACCAAAAAGGTCGCAGACGCGCTGGTCGATGCCGACACCGAGTTTCGCTGCAAGGATTGCGCTGGCGCAGTGAAGCTGCACAAGTCGCACAAGGTCGACGGCCCTGGACCCCACGCAGAACACAAGAGCCGTCTCGATTCCGAGTACTGCCCGTCTGGGATGTACTTCCAGAAGGCGACCGACGGGCGCGAGCCCCGGCAGTCCGAGCATCCCGTCCTGTAGTTTTCCTTTTTCGACATTGGGCATCCGGCCCTGTGCGTGACCTTGAAGGAAGTACACCTGATTCAACCGGTTCTGAAATCTTTGAGGTATACGAGTGGCGACTACAGAGCGTGAGAAGTTTTATGAGTGTGAAGTGAAACGTCGCCGAGTGCGCGCAGCCGGTGGGTACGAGGCCTTCTGGAAGGTCAAGGCGATCGCTGTCGCCCTGGTGGATGAGGATACGGAATTCCGCTGCAAGGATTGTGCGGGCCC
>JANXWZ010000023.1 GCA_025350865.1 Rhodanobacteraceae bacterium | reverse complement strand
CGAACGGAACGTGTTCTTCGGGTTGTGCTTCGACAAAACCTTCGTAATCGCAGCAGTCAGCGTCGTCTTGCCGTGATCGATGTGACCGATCGTGCCAATGTTTACGTGCGGTTTAGACCGGTCGAATTTTTCCTTACCCATAATAAAGCTCCTTAGCAAAAATCTGTTGCTGTTGTCTTCAAGCCCAGGCTCCTAACCTACTCGAAGCCGATCAAACGGAGATCATGTGCTGTGGCTGTGCTTCAGTAGTAGGCGTACAGTTTGAAGAATTTGTCCCGTAAATCGGGGGCGACGCGTTCCAGGCTGGCCAGGTAGAACTCGCGAATCTGACCCTGATCGCCGTTGTCCAGACTGCTGTACTCAGCTTTGGTTGAAGGCCCAAGCAAACCCTTCGCGAGGACGACTTCGAAGTCGCGAATCCTGACGCTGCCGCGTGCCAGCGACTGTAGAAAGCCTGCAACTCTGGCCGATGAAAACGATTGTTCGATGGACGTATGCACTGCCCGGAATCGGTCGGGGTCGGCGATTGGGAGAACCGGCCGCTCAAAAGTTCCGATCGCCGGGCTGGTCGTGTCAGGAATCTGCACTTCTAAAAACTCCTCAACCTTAACACTTGAAGAAATTGCTCAACTTCACTTTTGGAGCGGGAGACGGGAATCGGACCCGCGACCAACAGCTTGGAAGGCTGTGACTCTACCACTGAGTTACTCCCGCCCTGCACAAATTTTATGGAGCTGGCGGAGAGGATTGAACTCTCGACCTCTCCCTTACCAAGGGAGTGCTCTGCCACTGAGCTACGCCAGCCAGACATCCACTTCAGTACAACTCTTCCATCCTATCGCGAACGCAGCCGGGTAAGCACCACGCGAGCGGCAAAAAACGCAAGAAAGACAAACGTCAACTTGCGGTAGTTGCTATCCTCCATCGTCAACCAGACCGACAGGGCCAACAAACCGAAGATCGCCAATGCAACGATCATTCGTCCGGTCCCTGCGGGGCTCATGTCCATGCTGCAAACCCCGAAGAAAGAAATGGTGCACAGGGGAGGATTCGAACCTCCGTAACTCGAAGAGTGGCAGATTTACAGTCTGCTGCCATTAACCGCTCGGCCACCTGTGCACATCTTTTGCTACCAGACCCATCGCCGCACGAACACCCGCACCAACCGCTCAAATCGTAAACAACCGAAAGGCGAAATCCCTTACGGCTTTTATGAGTGGAGTGTGGCTCGCTCTTAGCCACGAAGGGACAAGCAGCACAACCGTTCCGCTACAACTGTTTGCTGCCTCTAACTCGCCAGTCGGAACTGACCTGAAATTGGAGCTGACGAAGGGATTTGAACCCCCGACCCTCTGATTACAAATCAGATGCTCTACCAGCTGAGCTACGCCAGCCCAAACAGCCTTGCATCGCGTCTGCTACAGGCGTGTAACGGCCTGTAAACGAGCGCCCTGCAAGACATAAGTTTAGCATGGGCGAACAGGCGGAGCAAACCCGAGATGACGTCGTGCCCACCCACGGCAGTCCGCAGCCAGCGGTCGCAACTGGGTCGGATTCAGACCGTCTAATCTGCTAGCGCGTAGTGCTGAGAGGCATTGGGGAGTAGGTTTGGGACTATGGTGAGATCGGTTCGACACATCGTGTTTAGCTTGGCAGTGTCGTTGGCTACGGCGGGAGCAACTCACGCACAGCAGCCGCAACACACCACTGAGGCTCCGTCGGTCATCGATGGGCCACAAAGCGCAAAGGCTGCAGCCCCGCTGATGAACAACGACTCCGTCCTTCGGATGCACGCTGCAGGTCTGGACGACGCGCTGATCACGCAGACGGTCAATACGCAACCAGGCAGGTACGACACCGATCCAGACTCGTTGATCGCGCTCAAGAAAGCCGGACTGGGCGACGCCGTTCTAACAGCGATGACCAACAAGGCGCGGCGTCAGCTTACCAACATATCGCCGGAGCCCATCGAGCTCTCGCCGGTCAACGAGATCGGCGTCTACTACAAAGACGGCCATGGCAAGTGGGTCATGATGGACTCGGAGCCCGTCCACGTCAAGTCCGGCGGATTCGTCAAATCCACCCTCACACACGGGATCATCAAGGAAGACCGCAACGGCGTCGTCAGCGGACGCGAGTCGAAACTGTTGTTACCCCGGCCCATCGAGTTCCTGATCTTCGCGCCCGAGGGCATTACGGCATCGGAGTATGAGGTACTGCGGTTCCGCCTCAATTCAAAAGATCGCGAATTCCGTGTGCTAACCGGCGGAGTCATCCACTCCACGGGCGGGGCACAACGGGACGATGTGAAGTTCACTCCGGAGAAAGTCGCCCCAAGAACGTGGAAATTCTCGCTGGAGCGCGACACACCGGGCGCGGAGTATGGAATCCTTCCTCCAGGCACCGGCAACGTCACCAACGGTGGCAAAATCTACACCTTCGCCATCTCGGAATAGCGCCCGCAGGTTACCTTAAAGCCCCTCAAATCACCGTGGTACCCATCCGCAGTAACCACGGTTTCGGAACCGACGGGCCAGCAGAATTACCAAGGAGCGGCATCGTTAACCCGGGCGCTAAAGCCTAACTTGAGATTGTCGATGAACGAAAGTTGGTCCCACATAGGGCCGCGCGAGCATCGACGGAAGACCAAGGAGATTGCCATGAACGGTTTGGACTTTTCATTGAAGAACTTTCTCGCTGATGAGGCCGGTTACGACCTCGTCGAGTTTGCCCTGGCCGCAGCCCTCGCGGGCTCGGTCGCCGTTGTCGCTCTGCGCGATAAATGGGGCGACGTCAACAGCTTCTTGACGGCAATCGTCCACGGCTTCTAACAGACTTGTCGTCTTTCTGGCGCAGCCAGAATCTCCGCAGTTGCTTTCCGTATTTGACTTAGAAACTGCCCGCAAAAATCGACCGCAGCTTCGCTTTCAATCCGCGTTCCTCGCCCATCCGCCTGATCTGCGTGCGATGGGTATAGAGCAGCATCCCGATCGCGGCCGCATACTCCGGCTTCACCAGTTCCTGCGGCATCCGCGACAGCGGAACCGGCAACCCGACCCGCGCCGGAACCCGCAGCAGCGACTCGGCGTTATCCAGCAGACCGACCAGGTTTGCTCCGCCGCCGGTCAGCACACATCCTGCGCCCAACGCTTCCAGAACGCCGCCGCTGCGCAGGTTGTCGCGCAGCATGGTGAAAAGCTCGCGTGCGCGTGGCTCCAGAATTTCGGCCAGGAACCGTTGCCGAACCAGCCGCGCAGGCTGACCGCCGCCGGATATTCCCGCCAGATTCCCGCCTACTTCAATCTCCGCCAACTGCGGAACGCTTGTCACGACACAATTTCCGTAAAGCCGCTTCAACTGCTCGGCCTCTTCCACCGACACGTGCAGCCCGACCGCGAGATCATTCGTAAAGTGGTCGCCACCGATCGGCAGCACCGACGTGTGAGCGATCGAGCCCTCAAAATACACCGCAAGCTCCGTCGTGCTCGCGCCGATATCGGCAATGCACACGCCGAGCTCGCGCTCATCGGCTGAAAGAACTGCTTCGGCCGCGGCAATGCCCTCGTAAACGGTGTCTTCGACTTCCAGCCCAGCACGATTAGCGCAGGTAATTACCGACTGCGCAATTCCCCCTGAGCAGGTCGAGAGGTGAAGATTCACCTCCAGCCGATTCCCCACCATACCGATCGGATCATGAATTCCACCCTGATCGTCAAGAATGAACTCCTGCGGCAGCAGATGCATCACTTCACGGTCCGGCGGCAATGGAACAGAGCGAGCGCGGTCGACCGCCGCGCGAATCTCTTCGCGGGTGATCTCCCTCATGCGCGATCCCATCGAAATTCCGCCGCGCGAGTTGATGCCCCGCACATGCATCCCGCCGATCCCTACGACCGCCGTCTCAATGGTCGCCTTGGCCGTGCGTTCTGCGGTCAGCGCCGCACGATTGATGGCCTCTGCTGCTGGTCCAAGTTCGGCGATCAAGCCCTTGCGCATACCGCGCGACAGCTCCATCCCGTGACCGCGATATCGCAGTACGCCGTCCGCCACCTCGGCGACGAGCACGATGCTCTTCTGGCTGCCTGCATCGAGAACGGTGATCAGAGGAGTCGGCTTCGGAGTCATTGCGGGCCCGCCTGCGTTGGTTTGGAAATTGGTTTGGCAGCCGCCTTGCGCGGTACATCGAACGCGGTCTGGAGATGCGGCGCTGGCCCCCCATTGGCCGCAGAAGCCGCCGCCGGATGTTTTGGCGCTGCCTTTGCTACCTTAACTGAGGGCTTCTTCTTCGCTGTCGGTTTCACAGGCTCGGTCGCCGGCTTGGGCGCGTTAGCCTCCGCAGGGGCCGCACCATCACTCACCGGGACCGCCGCCCCGGGCTGCATCTCAATCACGACCTGCCGCTCATAGCGCATGTCTGCCGACGCCATCTTGGGGAAATCCTTGCGCCAGCCCGGAAGGTTCTTCTGGTACAGCTCATAGCGATGGAGGAAGCTGTCTTCGCCAAAGTGGACGAGAATGTCCGAGTTGCCGTCGGGAATCAGCGCCTTCACATCCTCGGGACTCGACAGGTCCACTTCACTCACATTCTTCGTTCGGTCGCCAAGCTCCGCCGTAAACCGGCTATACAGTTTCATCCGAGCTGCGCGGACCGACAGCGGATCGTTCGATGAGATGCCCGTGACCACCGGAAACGAGTAGTGCGGCTGCGCCGGAGCATTCTCATCCGCAGCCATATCCAACAGCACGCCGTTAGCGTCCACCAGCCCAATCGTCGAACCCTGACGTACAAACGCAACCGGCGTCCGCTCAGCGATCGCAACTCGAAAATGGTCGGGCAAGAGTCGCATCACCGTTGCGTGCTCCACCCACGGCAAACGCTCAAGCGCAACGCGCCGCTCGGCCAGAGGGACGGTAAGAATGTTGCGGTCGACGTCTTCGCCGAAGACAGTCAGCAATTGCGCACGCGACAAGTGGCTATTGCCCGTGATCGTGATCGCAGAACTCGACGCCAACACCAGGCGCGGGTTTGTGAGCAGTAACGAGCGCACACCCCACATGCTCGCAATGGCCGTTCCCAAAGCCGCGAGCACTGCCACGCCCGCGAGGCTGCGCCCAACAATACTGCGCGGAATTCCGCCACGAAGGCGCAGCCTGAGTCCACGGGTTGTCGGACCGTCGCCATAATCCGCATCATCGTGCAGCACCTGCGCGGCAGACACAACCCCGCGCCGTCGCGGAGCGAAGTCCTCGCCGATATCGCGACGCAGCGTCGCCGAGCCGGGAAGCCGGTTCGTATCGCCGCCGGAGCCTCTGCTGGACTTCCGCGCTGCTTTACCTGCGTCAGGAGGCACGCGATTTGTTACCGTCGTGTCCAGCAACGCGTCACCGTCCTTCTTAATAGGGTCATTTTTGATCTCAGGCCAGAGCAAGGCCGCGAGAATCGCCATCCTCACTATAGCGACCGCCCGCACCCGATCCATCCACCAACTGCAAGGGGGTATCTCCTCAGCAACTCACGGGCCGTTATGTCGGCTGGTCATCGAACGCTGAAGGCACATGCCGGGCAAGATCGCGGCTGTCATGGAGCAACCGGGCAAATTCGACCTTTTCCTCGATATGCCGGTAGAGCACAAAATGGCGGGGGGCTTTCACGCGTTCGCCAGCCACCCGTTTGCGACTGAACATCAGGTGATAAATATAGGTGTGCGGCGCAAGATCGGGCCGCGCCATCGTACCCGGACGTGTCGGATCCTCCAGCAGGTCGCGTAGTGCCTGCCGTATCAATAGACCGTAGCGATCGGCAGCGGGGACACCGAACTGCTCTTCGCTCCACGCATCAGTCTCACGGATATCGCGACGGAAAACGGGCAAATACGACGCGAAAAATCTCCTAGGCATGGGCCGTGGCTCGTGCGGCTCTTCCCTCTTCAATGGCACTTTTCACCAAAGTATCTACATCATCGGCGGAAGACAGCGAAACGCCTTCGCCTCTATCGAGTGCCGCAAAGGCCTCCTCGGTCGTGGCGCGCAGCCATTCCAGCTTCGCCTGGTCCTCAGCTTCCTGACGCTCCAGGAGGTGTAGTCCAGCCCGGACCGCCTCACTCGCATTGCTGAAGCGACCAGCGGCAACGGTGGTGTCGATAAAACTATCGTAGTGTGTGGTCAGATTCACGTTCCGGGTGGGCATATCGGAGACTCCCTCTTCTGGACTATAAAACGGATTGGCAAAAATTGCCAATCCCCCGCCAACAAACCTTGAAGCGAAAGTGTCCGCGGTTCTTTGGCCCCGGCTAGCGACGAAAAGCACTTGCTATCCCCGCATCCCCAGCGCCGCCAGCAGTTGCGGCGCAATCGAAGAAACGCTCCCTGCTCCCTGCGTAATCACCAAATCCCCCGGCCGCGCGCGCCCCACCACCGCCGCAATCGCATCCGCAACCGAGCCTGCATACTCCGCCTCGCAATCCTTGATCTCACCAGCCAAAGCCGCTCCGGTCACCCCCGCAATCGGCTCCTCGCTTGCCGCATAGATATCCAGCACCTCCACCGAATCCGCACCCCCAAACGCCCCCGCAAACTCCGCCCTCAGATCCCGTGTGCGCGTGTATCGATGCGGCTGAAAGATGACGTGGATCGCCTTGTACCCGCACTCCCGCGCCGCCTGCAGCGTAGCCACAATCTCCGTCGGATGATGGCCGTAGTCGTCCACCACGGTGATTCCACCGATTGTCCCCTTCATCTGGAAGCGTCGGTCAACCCCGCGGAATGTCGCCAGGCCCTTCGCAATATCCTCCGGCGAAACGCCAAGCTGCACCCCAATCGCAATCGCCCCGGTAGCATTCAGCACGTTATGTTTACCCGGCACATGCAGGCCGAACGGCCCCAGCAACAGGCCGTGGAAGTTGATCTGGAAGCTGGCGTTGCAGTCCGGCCGGGTTGGTAGCATCTGGAGCTGGAAGTCAGCGTCAGCGCTCTCGCCATACGTATAAACCTTGCGCCGAACCCGAGGCAAAATCGCCCGCAACAGATCATTGTCGACGCAAGCCGTCGCTGCGCCATAAAACGGAAGCCGATCCATAAACTCGACGAAAGCGTTCTCGACATCCTCCATGCTGCTGTAGCAATCCATGTGCTCGCGGTCGAGATTCGTGATGACGGCGAGGATTGGCGAGAGCTTCAGAAACGACCGGTCACTCTCATCAGCCTCAGCCACCAGATACTGGCTGGTGCCCAGCCGTGCGTTGGAGCCCAACGCATCCACTCGCCCACCCACCACCACCGTCGGATCGAGCCCGCCACCCGACAACACCGCCGCGATCATCGAAGTCGTGGTCGTCTTGCCATGCATTCCCGCGACCGCAATGCCGTACTTCAGCCGCATCAACTCCGCCAGCATTTCGGCACGCAGAATCACCGGAACACGGCGGCTGCGAGCCTCCAGAACCTCCGGATTGGTCGCGCTGACCGCTGAACTGATCACCACGACATCGGTGGCCGAGGCGTTCGACGCCGCATGACCCTCGTAGATTACGGCACCGAGTCCCGCCAGCCGGTCCGTCGCCGCCGAACGACGCAGGTCGGAGCCGGAGACGCTGTAGCCCATCGAAAGCAGAATCTCGGCGATCCCGCTCATACCAATGCCGCCGATACCGATAAAGTGAATCCGCTGCGATGGCGCTAGAAGAATATGGCCGGGGACAAACATACCCTCACTCTACCAGCGCCAGCTCACATTGCTATCAAGTCGAACCAACCACCGCCGTCATTCTGGCGCAGCCAGAATCTCCGTATTGCTCTTTAGGGCGGCGGTACACCTTCGCGATATTCCCCGCTAGCAGTTTTGATACTTCCAGTGCCGCTGCTTGCCTTCGCCGATCCACTCCAGCGCAGTCGCGACACGCTTATCCCGGGTCTCCTCCCGCTTCGCCTCCGCAATCCAGTCGCAATACTCCCGTCGGCAACCCGCGGTCATCGCAGCGAACATCTTTGCGGCCACCTTGTTCTTTGCCAGTGCCGCCGCGAGGGCCTCGGGAATCTCCATCGTCCCAGGAGCCGTCTTCGCCGGACGCTCCCAGGTTTTCGTCCGCTCGCCAGCCGCAATCTTCCGCGCCGCCTCTTTCAGAATCGCCTTCAACTCCTTGTCCGGCGGCAGATCTTTCAATGACGTCAGCTTCCCAAAGTTTCCCATTCCGGTGCCGCGATCCTCGACACCCTCCTGTTTCGCCATCACCTGGTTTTCTTTCCAGATGCCAAAGCTGCAGTGCGCCTTGAACGCCGCAATATTCGCCAGGATGATCCCCTGGTACATAAAGAACGGCATCGACCACTTCACTGCCTCTTCGACATCCGGCACGGCTTGATGCACCACCTCGCACAGGTGCCACAGGATCGGCTGCGCAAATGGCGCCGCCTTCGCTATGTACAGATCGATTTTTGCGCTCGCGTCATCCGCCATCTCATTTCTCCTTTCCGGAAATCAAACCATTGCAACCGCCCTTTGTAAACACTGCCGGAATCCGAAGTGACAGTTAAACGTCTAATCTATGAAAGGCGCGCCGGACGATGCTGATTCGGTGCCCCATCGGAGTAAGGTCATGAGCTACGACGTAAACCGCCAGATGGACCCACGCACCGGCACCTGGGCTACCACCATCGACGTCCCGCGCGAGGGTACCGCCCCTCTGCTGGCAAAAGTCCTTGCGATCACTTCTTTCGGCTTCCTCATCACCGCCGCCGGAGTCGCAACCGCGCCCATCTGGGCCACGCTCCCCGGCTTCATCGCCGTGCTCGCTCTCATCTTCGCCATCAACTTCGCCCGCAAAGCAAGCCCAACTGTCGCGCTCGGCCTCTTCTACCTGCTCACCTACTTTATGGGTTGGGAGATCGGCCCCCTCATCCAGCGCTACATGATCACCATCGGCCCGGCCATCGTCTTCCAGGCCGCCGCAACCACCGGCCTCGGCATGGCCTGCATGGGCATCGTCGCCTACCTGTTCAACATCAACTACCGCGCCGTCACCGGCGTCGCGTCGGCTCTGCTGCTGGGTGTCCTGCTCATCGGCCTCGTCAGCATCTTCTTCAAATTCCTCTCCCCCGACACCTACAGCTGGATGATCCTCGGCGTCTTCACCCTGCTCACCATCGGCGACTTCGCCCGCATCCGCGCCGGCGGAGACGGCCAGTCGGCAGTCTCCCTTTCCCTGTCCATCTACCTCGACGCGATTAACATCTTTCTGGCAGTCCTGCAACTCCTCGGCGGACGTCGCCGCAACTAGTAACCCTCCGGGTGCCCCATCTCGTTCGGCCCCATCGAACGAGGTGGGGGTACGCCATCAACCGCGCCAAGAGAGCCGTCCTGCTTAAGGGGACAGCTTGAGCCGTGCCACTAACCGGCCACTACTCCGCACCCATCCTGAGCGGCCTCCCTCACAGCCTCATCGTGAGGGAGGCCGACGAAGGACAGCGCCCTCTTCAACCCATCGACAACCGGAAGATGTTTTTGAGGTATACCTATCGGTATGCCCCGAATTGCTCACGCAGTAGCCGTTCTTGCCGCCGTGTCTCTGCCACTCGCCGCCCAGGCGCCCCAAAGGCCGATCCAAACGCTCCTCGCCACCCCCGAAACTGTAGTCTGGGGCAGCTATAACGGAGCAGCAAAGCCAGCCCTCACCGTCAAATCCGGCGACACCGTCGTCATCCAGACACTCTCCACCTGCGGTGCTGCACGCCGCCTTGAAGCTCTCGGCGTGGCAGCAGCCGACATCCCCCAATACACCCGCGACATCCTCGAAAAATTCCCCGCCGCCGAAAAAGGTCCCGGAGGCCACATCCTCACAGGCCCCGTCGCGATTGAAGAAGCTGAACCCGGCGACGTCCTGGAAATCCGCATCCAGAAGATCGCCATCGACGTCCCATGGGCTTGCAACTCCTTCGGTCCGGGCCGCGGTTTCCTGCCCAACGACTTCCCCTACGCCCGCACCAAAATCATCCCGCTCGACCGCGACAAGATGCTCGGCCACTTCGCCCCCGGCGTCGACATCCCCCTTCATCCCTTCTTCGGCTCGATGGGAATCGCGGCTTCCGCCGGCGGCAAGACCGACTCCGCACCACCCTGGATGAACGCCGGAAACATGGATAACAAAGAGCTTGTCGCCGGCTCGACGCTCTTCATCCCCGTCAACTCCAACGGCGCAAACTTCGAGGTCGGCGACGGCCACGCCGGTCAGGGCAATGGCGAAGTGGACATCACAGCGCTTGAAACACAACTCACCGGCACCTTCCAGTTCATCGTCCACAAGGGGTCACTCGAAGACCAATCCCGACTGGCCTGGCCCCGCGCCGAGACCCCGACCCACTACATCTCCATGGGCTTCGACCCAGATCTCAAGACCGCGACCGAGATGGCGATCCGCAACATGATCACCTTTCTGGCCGAGCAGAACCCCGACCACGCCCACCTCAGCCGCGCCGACGCTTATTCTCTAGTCTCTGTGGCATGCGACGTCGATCTTACGCAATTGGTCGATCTCCCCCGCGTCGGGGTCCACGTCATGTGCCCCAAGGCGATGTTCACCGGTCCCGCACCCGCCAGACGTTAACAGAGTGCTACTTTTGTGCCGAACAAGGGTCTAAGATTGCAGAGACTGGACCGTACCATTTCACGGCCAGCACTCGGAAGATCGGCAGTCCGCGCAACCCGGGGTACGACCGAACGACCCGGCCAAGCGAAGGAAATGCAGATCAGGCATACAGTATGCGATTCGTCTTCCTAAAGCCGCTCTCCCTTGCCGCAGCGATCGCTTTTCCCATGGCCGCGTCAGCCCAGTACAACCAGGGCCCTCAGCCGTACGATCCGCAGGACCCGCAGAACTACGGTGCCCATGCAAGCCAAAGCTATCCCAGCCAGCAACAGGGCTACGATCAGTCCCAATACCCCCAGTCAGGCCAGCAGCAGATTTACGAAGCTCCCCCGCCACTCCCTCAGTACGAACAACCCCTGGCACCCGGCGACGGCTATATCTGGACTCCCGGCTACTGGGCTTTCGGCCCCGGTGGCTACTATTGGGTGAACGGCGCGTGGGTGCTCGCCCCCTATGAAGATGCGCTTTGGACCCCCGGCTATTGGGGTTTTGCGCCCACTGGATACTTCTGGAATGCCGGTTACTGGGGCCCCGAGGTCGGCTACTACGGTGGCATCAATTACGGCTTCGGCTACTTCGGCATAGGCTTCTACGGCGGATGCTGGCGCGAACACCGCTTCTTCTACAACAGCTATTACAGCCACATCGGCGGCGGCTTCCGCAACGTCTATGGCGAGCGCTTCAACGACATTCGCGACGCCCACCCGCGCGGCAACAGCTTCACCACAATCGCTTACAAGGAACGCAGCAATGAGTTCCGCAACGGCTCCTACAACGGCGCCGGACGGGACTACAACCAGCATCAGGCACCTCTAGGGCGAGGTTACGAGACGCGCGGCAGCGACCCCCGTGGCTTTGAGTCGCGCGGCACCGACGCCCGCGGCCCAGACACACGTGGTACAGACACACGCGGCTTCGGGACACGAGGCCCGGAAACTCCGGGCCAGCCCGGCTTCGGTCGTCCCGCAACGCCCGGAACCGCCTACTCCGGCATGCAGCACCCGTATGCCAATCCAGTCGAGCGTGGTCCGCAGCAAGTTGATCGTGCACGCGGCGAGGGTGCGAACGGCGCCTATGGCCGTCCGTCGATGCCGTCTGCTCCGGTCAACGAGCAGCGCTACTCGCCTCCTGCCTACCAGCAGCACCAGGCACCTGCCGCGCCGCCGGCGTACCAGCAACATCAGGCACCCGCGATGCAGCAGCAACCCCAGGCACCCAGGGGCGGAGGCGGCGGGCCCCAGTTCGGTGGTAGCGGCGGCGGACCTCGTGGCGGTGGCGGCGGACCCCAGTTCAGCGGCGGCGGCGGTGGTGGTGCCGGCGCTCATGGCGGTGGTGGCGGTCGTCGCTAAACCAACCTAGAACCCTGAAACCCCTGTCTCGCACCTATGCGAGACAGGGGTTTCACTTTTTGCCCAGTTCAACACACATCTCCGCAATCTGGGCTGACGCGTCCTGATGCGCAAGCTTCCTCGCCGCCTGGCCCATCGCAAGTCTCCTCTGTGGGTCCCGCAACAAGGCGGCGATCTCAACCACCGCACGATCCGGCGTCAACTCGGCCTCCAGCACCATCACAGCCGCCCCAGACGCCACCAACACCTCCGCATTTCTGCGTTGATGATCGTCGGCGGCACCCGCAAACGGGACCAGGATCGCGACCCTTCCGGCGGCGCTGATATCGGCAACAGAACTTGCACCGCTGCGGCACAGAATCACGTCGGCGGCCGCAATCTCGTCCACCATAGCGTCAAGGTAAGGAGCCACGTGCAGCCGATCCGATATCGCTCCATATGCCGCTACCGTAGCGTCCAGATTCTTCGCCCCAACCTGATGCATCACCGTCAGATCGGGAAACTCAGCCAACAGTGGCCCCGCAATCTTCGGCAGCAGTTCGTTCAGAATCCGCGCCCCCTGGCTTCCGCCGAATACCAATAGACGCCGCGGTCCGAAAACCTTAGGCGGGATCGTAAAGAAGCCGCTGCGCACCGGCACCCCCGTCACCCTGGCGTGGCGAAAGTAGCTCGTCGTCGACGCAAAATTGACGGCGGCTCCACTGACATATTTTCCCACCAGCCGGTTGGCCAGCCCTGGCACCGCATTCGGCTCAAATGCAAGAGTTGGAATCCGCAGCAGAATCGCCGCCATCATCGCCGGCCCACTCGCATAGCCACCAACTCCGATCACCACGTCCGGCTTGAATCCCCGAAGCAAGGACATGCAGCGCACAATCCCCAGCGGCAAATCGGCGAACGTACGCAGCCGCGTCAACAGGCTTACATTCTTCAGTTGCCCGACCTTGATCAATTCCAGCCGAAACCCAGCTTCAGGAACCAGCCTCGTCTCCAATCCGCGCGCGGTCCCCACAAACCGCACCTCCGCCCCATGCTTGTCGCGCAGCTCCCGCGCGATCGCCAACGCAGGGATCACATGCCCGCCCGTCCCTCCGCCGGCAACTATGATTCTCAATACCACGCCCCCGACTTGAGCTCACAGCTTATAGCTGGTAGCTGACAGCTCATAGATAACCGCTCTTGTCTTCGGCTCTGGGACAGCGCCAGCCTCAATCGACCTGCTTCGTAATATTCAGCAGCACGCCCATGCACGCCAGCGTCACAAACAGGCTCGTCCCACCGAATGAAATGAACGGCAGCGTAATCCCTTTCGTCGGCAGCAGCGATACCGCCACGCTCATGTTGAAGAAAGCCTGAATCAGGATGGCAATCGTCAGCCCAAAAGCCAGAAACCGCGCAAACGGATCAGTCGAGAGAAACGCCGTCCGCAGCCCGCGATACCCGAACACAACGAACAGCGACACCAACGCCAGCGAGCCCAGCAGCCCAAGCTCCTCCGAGATATTGGCGAAGATGAAGTCGGTCCACGCTTCCGGCAAAAAGTAGAGCTTCTGCCGCCCTTCCATCAGGCCAAGGCCACGAAACCCACCCGTCCCAACCGCGATCAGCGACTGCATAATGTGGAATCCCTTGCCCAGCGGATCAAGTTCCGGGTGCAGAAAGACCTCCATGCGGGCGCGGCGGAACGGCACCATCCACAGCATGTAGAACATCACCGGGCTCGCAGCCAGCAACCCCAGCACAATCCACTTCACCTGCATTCCCGCGAGGTACAGCATCGCCATCGTCACCGCCGCACAAACCAGCGCGGTGCCCAGATCCGGCTCCTTCATGATCAGCGCGATAAACACCAGCGGAGGCAGCGCCGCACGGAGGATCGTTCCCTTCCAGTCGTCCATCTTGTAGATGCGAGTCTGCAGGAACCACGCCAGATAAAGCACTACCAGCGGCGTCGCCAACTCCGACGGCTGAAACGTAAAGAAGCCACCCAGTTTGAACCAGCGATGCGTGTGGTTCAGCTTCGGCATTGCAAACACGCCGACCAGCAGCAGGGTCGTCACCGCCATCATTGGATACACAAACTGCGGGCTGTTGTATTTGCGGTAGTCCACGCGCATCAGCATCGTCAGCGCGATCATCCCGAACAGCGCATACATCGCCTGCTTGGCAACATATTTATAAGGCGAGCCGTGCGGCTCATACTTCGCCATCACTGCCGAGGCCGAGAACACCATGACCAGGCCGAACAGCACAAGCAGCACCACCACCCCAAACAGCCACTTGTCGACGCCGACGCGCTTTCCCATCTCCTACCGCCCCATCATTCCTGTAACGCCGCCACATGCTCGCGAAACACGCGCCCGCGATGCTCATAATTCTCAAACTGGTCGAAGCTGGAACACGCTGGGGCAAGCAAAACCACATCCCCCGCCTTAGCCGCCGCAGCCGCGCTGGCAACGGCGCACTGCAATGTTTCCGCAGACTCCATCTTCACGACTCCGGCCAGTTCCCGCTCAATCTTTTCCGCGGCCGAACCAATGGTATAAACAGCCACCGCCCGTTCCCGCAGCAACGGACTCAGCAGCGTGTAGTCGGAGTCCTTGTCCTTGCCCCCCAGAATCAGGTGGACTCCACCCGCAAACGATGCCAGCGCCTTCAGCGTAGCGTCCACATTCGTGGCCTTTGAATCGTTGTAGTACGTCACCCCCCGCAGCGCCCGCACCGGCTCCAGCCGATGCTCCACCGCATGAAACGCCGCCACCGTAGCCCGGATGCTCGCGCTCGCAATCCCCGCCAGCTTCGCCGCACACACCGCCGCCAGCACGTTCTCCACATTGTGCGACCCCATCAGCGGTATCTCCGCCACCGGCAACACCGGCTCCGGCGTCCCACCCTCCTTCGCCAGCCAGAAGATGCTTTCGCCATGCACAAACGCACCCTGCTTGATGCGCCGCACCGCGCTGAACCAGAAGATCTGCGCCCGCGTCTTCGCCGCCACCATCTGCGTCGGGACATCCTCCGCGTTCAGCACCAGAAAATCCCCAGGCCCCTGCTGCGTCGTAATCATCGCCTTCGCCGCCGCATACCGCTCGAAGGTCTTATGTCGGTCCAGGTGGTCGGGTGTAATGTTCAACACCAATGCAATTTCGGGGCGGAACTCAACGGTCGTCTCAAGCTGGAAGCTGGAGACTTCAAGGATGTTCCAAACCGAACTGTTGTCATCCTTCCGCGCAGCGGGAGGACCTGCTTCTTGGGTCCGCACCAGCTCCGCGCTCTTCTCCACCAGTTCCACGACCGGCAGCCCGATATTGCCGCCGACCAGCGTCGGCAGCCCCGAGTCGGCGAAGATCTTGCCGATCAGCGTCGTGGTGGTGGTCTTGCCGTTGGAGCCCGTGATGGCGACGACCTTGCCCTGCAGGAAGCGGCTCGCCAATTCCAACTCCCCGATCACCGGCAGGCCGAAGGCGATCGCCTGCGCCACCTCCGGCGTATCCAGCGGCACCCCGGGCGACACCACAATCAGATCCTGCCGCCGAAACGTAAGCAGCCCGTGCCCGCCAGATTCCACCATGATTCCCGCGTCCAGAAGCGCCGGAATATCCTTTGCCAGCGCATGCGCCGAGCGGGTATCAGAAACCGTGACGCGCGCGCCAAGATCGCGCAGAAAGAAGGCTGCCGCGATACCGCTTTTGCCGAGGCCAACTACCAAGACTCGCTTGTTCTTCAGGTCCATGGATACCAATCTAACGCACTCGCTTCACGGATGAGCGAGCGAGTTAGCGCAGCTTCAGCGTAGTCAACGCAAACAGCGCAAACACCAGCGCCAAAATCCAAAACCGCGCAATCACCTTGCTCTCACTCCACCCCAGCAACTCAAAGTGATGGTGCAGCGGAGCCATCTTGAAGATCCTCTTCCCATTCCGCAGCTTGTAACTCCCCACCTGCAGAATCACGCTCGCCGCCTCCAGAATGAACACGCCCCCAATAAACGGCAGCAGCAATTCCTGCTTGATGATCACCGCCACCGTCCCGATCGCACCCCCCAGCGCCAGCGATCCGACATCCCCCATAAACACCTCAGCCGGATGCGCGTTGTACCAAAGAAACCCGATCGAGCCACCCACCATCGCCCCGCAGAAGACCGTCAACTCGCTCACCAAAGGCATCCGCTGCAGTTCCAGGTAGTCCGAAAACACGACATGTCCGCTCACATAGGTCAGCACCGTCAGCGCCCCAGCCGCGATAATCGTGCAGCCGATTGCGAGCCCATCCAGCCCGTCCGTCAGATTCACCGCGTTTGATGTCAGCGTGATCACGAGCATCACAAAGACCACGAACGGCAGGAACGCGATCCAATGCATGTGGGGGATGTGCCCCATCCACTGCCAGATCAGGTCGGGCCGGTAGTTCTTCGCGAACGGTACCATCAGCCGCGTCGAGTACGAGCCCCGGTTTTCCATAAACGCCAGCACCACCGCAACCACGCCGCTGATCAAAAACTGGATCGCCAGCTTCTCTTTCCCGGTCAGCCCGAGGTTCCGCTTGTGGACAACCTTCGTGTAATCGTCGGCAAAACCAAGCCCCGCAAAGCACAGCATCGAAAACACCACCACCCACACGTAGGGGTTCGACAGATCGCTCCACAGCAGCGTCGGCACGACGATCGAGATGCAGATCAGCAACCCGCCCATCGTCGGCGTGCCGCCCTTCTTCTGGTGCGACTGCGGCCCCTCCTCGCGGATGTACTGGCCGATCTGGAACTCGCGCAGCCGCTCAATGAGGAACGGCCCGATCAGGAGACCGATGAGCAGCGCCGTCAGGCTCGCAAACACGCAGCGAAACGTGAGATAGCGGAAGATCCGGAAGAATCGGAAGTACGGAAAGAGTTTTTGGTAGAGCAGCCAATAAAGCAAGGTGGATCCGCCTGTCGGTTAGGCTGGTGGGCCGGGTTAGGTTAACAATACCGCCAATGCGCCCTCCAACCGGACTCCGCGTGATGCCTTAAGGAGTACCGCATCACCCTCGCGCAGGTTGGCGGCGAGCCACGCGCCGGCTTCGGCGGGAGTTTCGACAAACTGACCGCCAAACTCCCGCGCCATCCCTCGCACGCCGATCACGACCTCCACCCCGCTCTTCGCCATCACCGCACCTGATTCATGATGCAGGCGCTGCGATTCGGAGCCGAGTTCCAGCATCTCTCCCGCAACGACGATGTGCCGCGTGGCCGGGATCGACAGCAGCGCGGCGACCATCGCCTCCAGCGCCGCAGGGTTGGAGTTGTAGCAATCGTTGATGATGGTCGCGCCATGCCAATGGATGATTTCGCCACGCTTATCCGGTGCTCGCAACGTCGCAACCGCAGCCGCACAGTCTACAGCGGAAATGCCGCTGGCAAGGCCGACAGCCATAGCGGCGAGCGCGTTCAGGACATTATGGTTGCCAAGCAGATGCAGCTCGACCGGGGTTCGGACTTCCCCCGCCACGAGGGCGAAATCGGTCCCGTCAACGCCGCTGGTGGCAATCTCCTCCGCTCGCACCGAGGCACTCGGGACAGTACCGTAGAGCAACGGAAGCCAAACTGAAGACGCCTCCGCCATCGCCGCAACGAACGGATCGTCCGCGTTCAGAAAGCCGATGCCATAGGGAGGCAGGGCGTCGACAAGTTCCTTCTTGGCTCGCGCAATGTCTGGCTGGCCATCCGGGAAGAACTCGATGTGCGCAGTGCCGACGTTCGAGATCACCCCCCAGTTGGGCTCGGCGATGCGGCAGAGCGCGGCGATCTCTCCCGCATGGTTCATGCCCATCTCAATCACCGCAACCTCATGTTCCGGCTCCAAACGCAACAGCTGTAGCGGCACCCCAAAGTGGTTGTTCAAATTTCCCGCACTCTTCAGCACATTGAACTTCGCGCTCAGAACCGTCGCCACCGCCTCCTTGGTCGTCGTCTTCCCTGCCGACCCGGTGATCCCGATCACCCGCCCGCCCCACTGCTTCCGCACTTCGTGGGCCAGCGTCTGCATCGCCCGCAACACGCAATCTTCCGTCTCCGGAACCCAAATCAACTTGGTTGCATCCACGTCGCCCGGAGCCAGCCAGTGCCTGCTCACCACACATGCCACCGCCCCATTCGCCAGTGCTGCCGCTACAAAATCGTGCCCGTCCACGCGCTCACCCGTCACAGCAAAAAACAAGTCCCCCGCGCTCAGCGTCCGCGAATCGATGCTGTACCCGAACGCCTCCGCATCGTCGCTGAAGTCCCCATCTGCATGAATAAAATCGGCAATCTGCCCTAACGTCAACTTCATCAAATCCCCTTAAAACCACCGAGGTCATTCTGAGCGCAGCGAAGAATCTCAGTATTGCGCCATTGCGGTTGCCTGTTTCAGATCCGTGTTTATCCGTGCAAATCCGTGGTCGCCTTCTGCCCGCGCACCACCGCACTCGCCACCACCACATCGTCAAACGGCACTGTCCCATCCTTCAAAATCTGAACCTTCTCATGCCCCTTACCCGCGATCAACACAATATCCCCAGCCTTCGCCGCCCGAATCGCAATCCCAACCGCCGCCGCCCGATCCGGTTCGACAATGCACTGGGTGGTCGTCTCGCGAACTCCAACCAAAGCCTCCGCCAAAATCGTCGCCGGATCCTCCGAACGAGGGTTGTCACTGGTCAGCACAACAAGATCGCTCCCTTCGCCAGCCGCCCTGCCCATCTTCGGACGCTTCGTGCGATCCCGATCCCCGCCACACCCAAACAACGTAATCACCCGACCTTTGTTCGGCAATACAAGGTCACGAGCAAGCGCAATCAAATTACGTAGGGCATCATCCGTATGCGCATAGTCGACGACCACCGTAAAGCCAGCCTCACGCGATCCCGGAACAACCTGAAACCGTCCCGGAACCTGATGCAGATTGGCCGCAGCGACTGCAGTCTCCTCCAACGTCAATCCACGTGCAAGCGCAGCACAGGACGCCGCAACTAGGTTATAGACATTTACTCGACCAGTCAGCGGCGATACAACCTCAATCGCGCCAATCGGTGTCTCCCATCGATATCCAGTATGGCCGGCCTCAAAAACAACGTTCTCGGCGCGATAGTTTGCATCCCCCAGCCCGTAACGAAACAGCTTCGATGGAAGCGCCTGAGCAAGTAACTCACGCCCGACCGAATCATCTTGATTGATCACCGCACTGCGCGGAGGCGCTGCCCCAACCCCGGCAAACAGCTTCGCCTTCGCCGCAGCGTAGGCCTCCATCGTCCCGTGATAATCCAAATGATCCTGCGTCAGATTCGTAAAGATCGCCGTGTCCACATGCACGCCCCAGACCCGTTCCTGGTCCAGCGCATGGCTCGACATCTCCATCACCGCTTCAGTGCATCCCGCCGCCACCCCATCCGCAAAGATCTGTAGCAGGTCGCTAGCCTCCGGAGTCGTATGTTCGCTAGCCCGCACCTCATCCCCAATGTGCGTCTCGATGGTGCCAATCAACACGCATTTACGCCCGACGCTCCGCAGCATCTGTTCCAGCAGAAACGCCGTCGTCGTCTTGCCATTGGTGCCCGTAACCGCGCTCACCTTCAGCTTGCGCTCCGG
>JANXWZ010000240.1 GCA_025350865.1 Rhodanobacteraceae bacterium | reverse complement strand
TGGGTGCGAATCTCGGAGCCGATGCGGTCCTTCAGTGGTGTGACGATCTTGCCGCGCGCGGTGTAGTCTTCGGGGTTGGCGGAAAAGACAATTGCGACGTCGAGCTCGAGGCGGACCGGGTAGCCCTTAATCTGGACGTCGCCTTCCTGCATGATGTTGAAGAGCGCCACCTGGATCTTGCCGGCGAGGTCGGGCACCTCGTTGATGGCGAAGATGCCGCGGTTGGCGCGGGGCAGCAATCCGTAGTGCATGGTCAGCTCGGAGCCGAGCTCCTGGCCGGAGCGCGCGGCCTTGATGGGGTCGACGTCGCCGATAAGGTCGGCTACCGTGACGTCCGGCGTCGCCAGCTTTTCGACGTAGCGGTCGATGGGCGTCAGCCAGGCGATGGGGGTGTCGTCGCCTTGTTCCGCGAGGATGTTCTTGCCGTATCGGCTGAGCGGGGCGTAGGGATTGTCGCGGAGTTCGGAACCGGCGATGTAGGGGATCGCGGGGTCGAGCAAGGTTGTGAGCGCGCGGAGGATGCGCGACTTTGCCTGGCCGCGCAGACCGAGCAGGATGAAATTGTGTCGGGAGAGCAAGGCGTTAACGATCTGCGGGACGACAGTGTCGTCGTAGCCGACGATACCGGGGAACAACGATTCTTTCGTCTTGGCAGTCTGCCGCAGCCGGGAGATCAGGTTGTCGCGGAGTTCGTCCTTGACCGAGCGACCGACGTGAGCGGGAGTGAATTCTGATTTGCGGAGTTCGCCGAGAGTCGTGGGCAGGGATTTGGTCGCCATGGAACAAGTATAGATGTTGGGCGACGGGTGAAGGATTCCAGTGGTGGTGGGATCAAAACGGCGAGCTCAGCCGCGGAAGACGATGGTATTCGGATGGTGATTTACCCAGTCGAACCAGTAATCCTTGTGGGCCTCGATCTGCGGCAGGCATTTGCCGAGCAGTGGCCCATAGATGGCGCAGCCGGCAAAGCTCCAGATGGTGCCGGTCTCTCGGTCGGTAATGTGGCCCGGTTGGTCCTGCGCGATGGTGAAGTGCATCGAGCCGGGTTGGTCTGCGAGTCGTGGCGTAAAGACCCGGATCGACGAACTGTCTGGACCGACGACCAGCAGCAGGGGCTTGTCGCCTAGGTGGTCTTCGACAAGGTGCGCGGCGAGTAGCTGGTCGTACGGGAAGGCTTTGGCGTTCTCTGTGCTGGCGATCCCAAGCATCATGGTGTGCGGGTCGATGCCGGTGGAGGCGACGTCGACCACGACGTGAGTTTTGGCAATGTGGGCTTCCCAGTCTTTGGGGTCGTACTCGGCGACGTAAGGCTGTTCGGGTCTCAGGATCAGAGCTTCCGGCCATTCCTTGCGCCAAAGCGCGAAGGTAAGTTCGTCGGACGGGATGAGGGCAAGGTGGCGGCCCTTCAGCGTCCCGTAGATGGCTTCGCCTGTGCTCTGCTGCCAGATGCTGCCGGTTCGGGTGTCGCGGAGCAGCGCGTTGCCGTTGTTGATGCCAGCGAGAGTGAAGTAGAGGGTGCGCAGACGGCCATCGATGAAGAGGCGGCGGTCGTAGATGATGCCGGTGTGGCACAGCGTGCAGTAGGTGGCGGCGATGGGGATGCCGGCGAGCGTGTCGTTGACGATGTGGTGGTAGCCCATCGTGCGGATCGGGAAGGCGTGGGTCTGGCTGTCGAGGGTGACGCTGAGGAGGTGGTCTGTTTCGTCCATTGCGACCTGGGCGGCGGTGCCGAAGGCCGGGTCGGGGTACGGGTGGAACATCTGCTCGAAGATGTTGACGTGGGTGAGCGCGGCGGCCGAGACGGCGACGACCGCACAGAGGAGCATCAGCGTGCGGGCGGCGATGCGGATGGTGGTCCAGGTGCGGAGGAGGAGGTAGATAGCGATGATTGCGCAGACGGCAGAGAGCCAGGGGGCGAGGTCGCGGACGTGGAGGGCGAAGGCCAGTTCACGCGGGCCCTGCGGGCGGAACGGGCGGATGACGTAGAGCGGGATGGCGAGGGTGAGGGAGGCGACGACGGCGGCGAGGATCGCGGCTAGTCGAGATGAGCGCGGGGTCATTGGGAGAAGTATAGGCCGGATTGTTGCGCTTAGTCCCACTCATCGCGAGGTACAGAGGCGCGATGAATGGGGCACAGAGTATCCTATGCGGCCAGCTCTTCCCGCAGCGCTTCCATCTCCGCGAGGGCGTGCTGATTGCCGGTGCGGTTGGCGGCGGCGATGCCTTCGTGCAGGCGGGCGATGGCACCTGCAGGGTTGGCGTTGGCGGCCATGGTCTGGGCGGACATCTGGTAGGCGGGGACGTAGTCGGGGTTGTCGGCGATGCAGCGGTTGAACTCGGCCAGACTATCGGGGATTTTGCCTTGGCTGACGAGTTCCATGGCAAGGCCGTAACGGGCGAAGGCGTTGGTGGGGTCCTGGGTGAGGATTGCGGAAAGAGCAGCTACTTTGTCCATGCTGCGATCTTACCGGGTCGGAGTGAGCGCGGCGAACAAGGTGTCGAGGGCGACGTGGATGGCGGTCCCGGCGACTTCGAGGCGTGTGGCCTGGGTCCAGGTTGTGCCTGCGCAGACGCGCCCCGTGCGAGTATGCGGGTCGATGATCCAGATGGTCTGAACGCCCATCTGCTGGTAGTCGCGGGCCCGGCTCTCGGTATCGGAATAGGTGTCGTCGGGTGAGAGGATTTCCACGATCAGGACGGGCGGGTCTTCAAGGACATCACTTTGTGGACCCATTGAAACGAGGACAAGGTCGGGGATGCGGACGCGAGTGCTGGAGACCTGGGTGCGCCATTCGGTCGCGCCCTGTACTTGCCATGCCTTCTCATTCTGGCCGAACCAGAGTCCGAGCAGAAACTGAATTCGAGAGTGTTCCCACTTGCCCACGTTGCGCTCCACGATTTCGCCGTCGATATACTCGCGGTCGGGATGGTAGCTGGTGTCAAGGTATTCGCCGATGGGAATTTGGACGGCTGTTGCCATGCTGGCCTCATGGAGAATGCTACGCACCTAGCTTATCAGGGTACGCCGGGCAAGGCTCGCGTAAACTGGAGAGCATGGACGATGTGGCAATTACACGCAGGGTTTCCGAGTCGCAGTCGGAGCGTAGCGAGATTATTTTTCCGGCGGATGCGAATGCGCTGGGAAATCTGTTTGGCGGACGGTTGATGCAGTTTATCGATCTCGTCGGAGCGATGGCGGCGAGCCGACATGCAAGGGCGATCACAGTGACGGCCAGCATGGATCACCTGGACTTCGTCGCGCCGGTGCATGTGGGCGACCTGCTGATCCTGAAGGCGAGCGTCAATCGTGCCTTCAAAACGTCGATGGAAGTGGGCGTGAAGGCGATGGTCGAAGACGTGCGAAAGCAGCAGTTGCGCCACGTCAGCTCGGCCTACCTGACGTATGTGGCGGTTGATCGCGAAGGCGGTGGGATTACGGTGCCGCAACTCATCTGCGAGACGGATCATCAGCGGCGACGATACGAGGATGCGGGGCGGCGGCGGGAGATGCGCTCCGGCGAGGTACTGCGGAAGAAGCGGCTTCGGGAGCAGTTGGGTGCGGAGTGGAACCTTTGAAGTAGGGTGTAGGGAATAGGGTGTAGGGAGTAGTAAGGACGAAATACCGAGATTCTGGCTGCGCCAGAATGACGACGTTTTGGGTTTGGGAGAGTGTGATGGCAGCAGGACAGGGAGTACCGCAGGGGCCGATGCCTTTGCCGGGTGTGGCGCATGTTGTGGCAGTTGGTTCGGGTAAGGGTGGCGTGGGGAAGACCACGGTTGCTGTGAATCTGGCCGTGGCGCTGGCCAAGATGGGGTACTCCGTTGGGCTTATCGATGCCGATATCTACGGGCCGAATGTGCCCATGATGCTGGGCGTGACGCGGCAGCCGAACGTCGTCGGCGAGAACCGCATTGAGCCGATCCTGTCGCATGGGGTGAAGTTTATTTCGGTCGGGCTGATCTCGCCTGGCGATAAGCCGATGGTGATGCGCGGCCCGATGCTGCACCAGATCATCCGCCAGTTTCTGCAGCAGGTGGAGTGGGGCAATCTCGATTACCTCGTCGTCGACCTGCCGCCGGGCACGGGCGATGTGGTCATTTCTCTGGTCCAGACGGTACCGCTGACTGGAGCCATCGTTGTTTCGACCGGCTCTTCGGTCGCGTTGCAGGACGCGCGCAAGGCCCTGGAGATGTTCCACCAGGTGAAGGTGGATGTGCTCGGGATGGTCGAAAATATGTCGCAGATGCGGATGCCGGATGGCTCGATGCTGGACGTCTTTGGCGCGGGTGGTACCGAGCGGACAGCGGCGCAGTTTGGCTTGGAATTCCTCGGGTCAGTTGATATGGACCCCAGCATCCGCAAGGGTGGCGATACCGGAATGCCGGTGGCTCTGGCCGGACGCGGCAGTGCGCTGGGTGGGGCGTTTTACGAGGTCGCCGATAAGGTGATCGCGGCGGCGGAGAAGGTTGGGAATGAGGATGTGGTGGAGATTAGTTAGGGCTCAGGGTGCAGGGTGCAGGGCTCAGCCTACAAAAGACGCGGCCTGGTGACCCCTAACCCCTGAGCCCTTGACTCGCGGCGTAGACTTTATCTAAGGGGGACTTGCGAATGGCTGACGTTACGGCGCGGCAGCGGGCGATCCTGATGACTGTTGTCGAGCGGTATATCGAGACCGGCGAACCGGTCGGTTCGGGGACCATCGCTGCGTCCATGGGCGCTACGAATATGAGCTCCGCGACCGTTCGCAATGAGATGGTTGCGCTTGCCGATGCCGGCCTGCTGGAGCAGCCGCATACCTCTGCGGGACGCGTCCCGACAGCGCGGGCGTTCAAGATGTATGTGGATCGGTTGGGGCAGGCCGATCGACGGCTTTCGGCGACGTCGATGGGCGAGATCGACGCTCGGTTTGCCGACGTTGCCGGAACGCAGGCCGTTCTGGAACGCACAAGTCATGTGCTTGCCACGCTTTCGAGCGGCGTCGGTGTGGCGATTGCCGCAATGCCGGGTGGCGACCTGCTGGAGCACGTGCATTTTTCGCGACTGGCTCCCGCGCGGATTTTGGCCGTCGTTGTCACGAGGGGCGGCATGGTTCGGGATCGTGTCCTGGTGCTTGATCAGGATTTATCGCTGACAGAGCTAGAGACGGCATCCAACTTCTTGAACGAAAACTTTCGCGGCTGGGAGATTGAACGCGTCCGGGCCGAGCTTCGGCAACGAGTGGAGCGGGAACGGCTCGAATACCACCGCCTCCTGGGAAAGGTAGAACAGCTCTGGACGAAGGCTGTTCCGGATTGGGCCGGACAGACGATCTATGTGGAAGGCGTCGCGAATCTGGTGGGGCCGATGGGCGGGGTCGATGACCGCGAGCGGCTGCGTGAAATGCTCGGAGCACTGGAAGCTAAGCAGCGTTTAGTCGAGCTGCTGAATGCGTATATCGATGCTCGGCAGCAGAGTGTTCGTGTGGTGTTTGACCTGGAAGAGCACGCGCCGGAGATGGAGGGATTGGTGCTCATTGCGGCTCCCGCACGGCTGGGGGGCGAGAGCCATGGAACCGTTGCAGTGATCGGACCGAAGCGGATGCAGTACGAGCGGACGATGAACGCCGTCGGGTACATAGCACAGGTGCTTGAACGGCAGGGATTTCGGGGTTAGCGGATGCGGAACAGTTGGGACAGGGTGACGCGGTGGGCTGGAATCGGCAACAATAGAAATGATGCACAGAATGGGAGTAGCGACACAATGGTAGATGAGTTGAAGGATGGAGTTGAGGCGGTCGAGGGCACGGTAGACCGCGTGGATGCGGGGACCGAATCGCACGGATCGGCCGCAGACGCAGCGCAGGAAGAGATTGCGCAGTTGAAGGCGGAGAAGGACCAGTTGATCGACCGGCTGGCTCGGCTGCAGGCCGAGTTCGACAACGCCCGCAAGCGCGAAGTGAAGGAGCGGACCGACGCTCGCGAGTACACGATCGGCAATACCCTGGAGCCGTTCCTCGCGGTGATGGATAACTTCCAGCTTGCACTGAAGGCTGACGGTACTGTCGAACAGCTGCGCAGCGGCGTCGGCCTGATTTTAAAGCAGATGGAAGAGGCTCTCAAGAGCCTGCAGGTTACGGCGGTGGACTCCATAGGGGCTCAGTTCGACCCGCGAATCCACGAGGCGCTGGGGAGCATCGAAACGGTTGAGTTCCCGGATCACCAGGTTTTGGAAGAGATTCGGCGCGGATACAAGATTCGCGAGCGGTTGCTGCGCCCGGCAATGGTGCGGATTGCGGTGAATCCGGCTCAGGTGAGCGAGTAAGTTTTGCTGCGATAGGGACAACTACGGAGATTCTGGCTTCGCCAGAATGACGTCCGGGCTACGACGTGCGGGTTGTGTGGACAGGTTTTGTTTTGAGGGAAATTTAGAGAGATGGCTACGGCGAACGTGACAAAAGTCGATTACTACGAGTTGTTGGGTGTTTCCAAGACGGCTAGTGAGCAGGAGTTGAAGACTGCGTATCGCAAGCTGGCGATGCAGTTTCACCCGGATCGCAACCCGAACAACCCGGAGGCTGAGGCGAAGTTCAAGGAGTGCTCTGAGGCCTACTCGGCGCTCAATGACCCCGAGAAGCGCGCGGCGTACGACCGCTATGGCCACGCTGCGTTCCAGGGCGGCGGCGGCGGCAATCCGTTCCAGGGCGGCGGTTTCGGCGGCCAGGACGTGGGCGACATCTTCGGCGATATCTTTGGCGAGATGTTCAACATGGGCGGCAATCGCAAGGCTTCGCGAGTGCAGCGAGGGCGCGATCTGCGCTATGACATGAACCTCGAATTTACCGAGGCAGTTTTTGGCGTCGAGAGAGAAATCACGATTCGGCGGTCCGAGACCTGCACCGATTGCCGTGGAACCGGCGCGGCAGCAGGCAAGGCCGCGGCCACCTGCCCGCAGTGCAAGGGTGCCGGGCAGATGCGGTTCCAGCAGGGCTTCTTCTCAGTGGCGCGGACTTGCCCGCAGTGTAGTGGCACGGGAACCGTCATTACAGACCCGTGCAAGACCTGCGGTGGCGCGACGGTGGTCGAGCATGAACACAAATTGCTGGTGAAGGTGCCTGCCGGAGTCGAGCAGGACACGCGGATTCGGTACCAGGGCGAAGGCGAGTCAGGCCGTTATGGCGGGCCGGCCGGCGATCTGTACGTCGTGCTTAGCGTCAAGAAGCACAAGTTCTTCGAGCGCGACGGCGACGACCTGCATTGCGTCATTCCCATCTCGTTTCCGCAGGCGGCGCTCGGCGCTGAGCTTGAGGTGGAGACGCTGGAAGGGATCGAGACAATCAAGGTTCCCGAAGGCGTGCAGAGCGGCAAGGAGTTCCGGCTGCGCGGCAAGGGAGTTCCGCACCTGAACGAACGCGGCAAGGGCGATTTGATCGTCGAGGTGCGCGTCTCGACGCCGAGCCGCCTGACGAAGGTGCAGCGTGAGTTGATGAAACAGCTAAGCGAGACAATGGTGGTGGAGAATGAGCCGCACTCGCGCGGGCTGTTCGACAAGATGAAAGATATTTTTAGCTAGCGTCAAATGCGAAAAGCCTGACACGGATCAAACCGAAAGACGGATTACGGCGGCTTGGATTTGCCTATCCCAGGAACGTTCCGGCGATGGAGATGGCGGCTATCGCTGCGGTTTCCGCACGGAGGATTCGTGGGCCGAGTGTTACGTGCGTCCACTGGTGCTGGGTGAAGAGGGACATTTCTTCGGGGGTCCAGCCGCCTTCGGGACCGATCGCTAGAGCCATGGTTGGATTCCACATCTCAGAGGCGAGAGGTGGGGCACCCAGATGTTTCGAAAGCGATAAGGATTGTTCGGTTTCGCTGAGCAGGATCCGGGCGGGGGCTGATTCGCGTTCGAGAGCGAGCTTGAGCGGGGTGGAGTCGGTGATGGTCGGAACGGACGTGCGGCGTGATTGCTGGGAGGCCTCGTGCGCGATGCGGCGCCAGCGTTCGACTCGCTTCACGGCTGCCTGGGCGAGGTGCTTTTCGGTTCTGCGGGCGAGGACTGGAGTAATCTGTGCGACGCCGAGCTCGGTCGCCTTTTCGATGGCCCATTCGAGGTGGTCGAATTTGAAGATGGCCAGATAGAGATGGAGCGGCAGGGCGGAGTCGGACTCGAGTTCTTCATGGAGGACAAAGTCGACCCGGTCGCCGGTGACGGATGTGATTTCGGCGCGATGCAGGAAGCCAGCGGCGACGACGTTGAAGATCTGACCCGGTTCGGCCCGAAGAACGCGAGCCAAGTGAATGGCCTGGTCGCCGGTGAGCGCGGCGTGGGTGGGGTGGCCGTTGGGCGGTGAGACGGTGTCGGCGATCCAGCGGCGGCGGGTCATTGGGGCAGCGTCACATACATGGGGGGCTGATGGTAGAGATCTACTTTGATGACGGCGGATTTGCGCGCGTCCCAAACGGACTTCGGGATCGACAGCGCAAACAGGAGGGTACCCTCTGCCGATTTCTCGGAGTCGATGCCTGTGTTGCGGACGAGCGGCGTGGTCATCAGCGGTTTGATGCCGGGGTAGTTGGCTTCGAGGTCGGGTAGATCTTTGGGTGTGTCGGCGCTGACGGTCATCTCTGCGCCTGATCGGTCGGTGAGGGTGATGTGGAAGTCATCGAGGTAGATGGGGACGCGCAAGTGGTTGTCGACCTTGACCGTCGAGGCAATGAAGACCATGTGATTGGCCTCGCTGAGACCGATCACGGTGTTGCTTTTGAAGAGAGTCTCGATGGGTAGGACTTCGGTACGGACGTGTACGAGATCGACGGAGGTTGCGGGGAAAAAGTGGATTGCAACGCCAACTGCGATGACAATCGCCACGACAGCTAGCAGGATCGGGACGAAGAAGGAGCGGCGCTCGGGCTGGGAAAAATTGAGATCGGACACGGGTCTATCGTATCAGGGGGCGTATCAGCGGTTGCGGCTGGATCGGTCAGCGCTGGACGGCATATTCCTCCAGCAGAACGGTGATCAACGCGGCGGTCGGCACGGCGACCAGCGCGCCGACGATGCCCGCGAGCGACGTACCGACCAGCAGCGCGATCAGGACGGTCAACCCCATCATGTTGAGCGAGGAGCGCATGATGCGCGGCGTCAGGACCGCGTTTTCGATGTTCAAGTAGATGAGGTAGACGGCCAGCACAGCCAGCATCTTGCCCCAGGAATCGAGCGCCGCGACGATGAGCGAGATGGTGATGGTGAATGCCCCGCCGGCGATGGGAATAATATTAAAGATTCCCATCATCACCCCGAGCAGGAGGAAGTACCGCACGTGCAGCAGCGCGAAGACGACGGTGAAGGTGACGCCCATGACGAGCATCAATAGACCCTGGCCGAAAAGCCATTTGCTCATCTTCAATTCTGCCCGGCGCAGCGTGAGATCGAGGCGATGCTGCTCGGCGACGGGACAAAGAGAGAGTAGGAAATCGTAGGCGTGGTCGCCTTCCAGGATGAAGTAGATACAGAGAAAGATGGTGGTGAGCAGGTCCAGAATATGCGAGAGCCAACCCGGGATTGCGTTGACGAGGTATCCACCCACCGAGCCGGCGAAGTTCTCCACACGCGCTGCGATGTCGTCCACGTTGAGTTTTTCCGCGATGGGCCAATGCTTCACGCGAGCCACCGCGTCCGGGATTCGTTTGGGGGCTTCATTGAGGAAGCTGTGCAGATCGCGCAGGACTGGAGGCAGGCCGAGCGTGAAGAAGATGGCAAACGCTGCGAGTCCAGCGAAGAGCAGAACCACAACCGCAACTCCGGCCGAGGGTCGATAACCGCGAATCTTAAGGCTGGTGATACGCCGGACAATAGGCATCAGCACGACCGCGAACAGGGCACTGACGTAGATGATCTCCAGTTCCTGGCCGATGCGGTAACAAAGGGTCAGCAGGAGCAGGATGCCTATCGCGAAGACGATATGGCCGCGCACGACGGCGCGCTTCCGGGGACGGGATGGGGATGCAGCTTGCGGCTCAAGTTCGGGTTGAGGCGGCAGGAGTTACTCCTTGGTGGGACAGGCGCTCTGAGTTGGATGCAGATGTGGCGCCGAAGTCACCAGTAGCCGCAGGATTGCCGAGGAACTTTCTGCCGGGGAGGTTTCCAGGGTCGAGAGCGTGTGGCGAGCGAGACGGCGAAAGTGCGGCTGGCGCTGGTCAAAGCGCTGGCGGGCCTGATCAGGCGAGGCAAGGACGGGCCGGATGTTTTCGGGCGAGGCGAAGCTCTGCAACATGCAGCGATCGAAGAGCGTCTCGAAGGGCGCGTCCAGGAAGATGACTATAGTCCCGGGAGTCTGCTCCAACAGCAGGCGGTTGGTGAGCTGCTCGGGCGTGCCGCCGCCGAGGGCGAGCACGGTGTTCTTGCGGCCGAGGGCGTTGGCGAGGGCGCTGGATTCAAGCTGGCGGAAGCGCGGTTCACCGTGGCGCTCGAAAAGCTGGGGGACGGTCGCGCCGGTGCGCTGCTCGATGTGCGCGTCGAGATCCAGGAAGTCCCAGCCGAGCGATTCGGCGAGGAGACGCCCTACCGTGGTCTTGCCGGCGCCCATGAAACCGGTCAGGACGATGCGGTGCAGAGTGGTTGGCAGGGTAGGCTGGACGGCGGCTGGGGCGAGTTCGACTTGGGCGGCGTTCATGGTGTCTCTCTTTAGTCTAGCTATCGGAGTTTAGCTGCGGGCAAAACGAAAGCCGCGACCTTTGGGGTCGCGGCTCGGTGGATTAGGTGAATGCTCTTTAGTCCGTCAAGAGATGCACACAGGTCCAACCTGAGCCGCAGGGTACCACCAATAGCTGCTAAAGCTATTGTGCATCGCGGACGGGCTGGAGTGCGGATTCATTCTGAAGGCGATACTACACCTGAGCAGGGGCGGGTTGCAATAGGGAAAGTAAAACTGGCCGGGGCGTCTTAGAATGATCGAGAGGATTTCGACGATGGGACTGAGCGACGAAACGTTTGAGGTGATGTGCCCGGATTGCGGGGCGATGTTGACGATTGACCCGGTGACGCGCGCGGTGATCGCGCATACTTCGGCTCCGCGCAAGAAGACGTTCGAGGACTTTGGAGCGGCGAAGGCCGCGCTGAAGGAGGCGGATGAGCGGCGTGAGTCGGTCTTTGCCAAGTCGGTTGCGGCCCAGCGCAACAGCGAAGACGTGATGGCGAAAAAGTTTGCCGAGGCGATGAAGAAGGCTAAGGAAAGCCCGGTGACGGAGCGCCCGTTCCGCGAGTTCGACCTCGACTAGCTCCGTCCATTATGATGGGCGACTATGGCTAAGAAGCTGCGGTGGGGAGTTCTCAGTACGGCGAAGATCGGGGTGAACAAGGTAATCCCCGGCATGCAATTGAGCGAATATGTATCCGTCGATGCGATTGCCTCGCGTGATCTGGCGAAGGCGCGCGAGGTGGCAGCGAAGCTGGGGATCCCGACCGCTTATGGATCGTATGAAGAGCTGCTGGCCGACCCCGATATCGACGCGATCTACATCCCGTTGCCGAACAACATGCATGTCCCGTGGACGATCAAGGCTGCGGAAGCCGGCAAACACGTGCTGTGCGAGAAGCCGATCGCGTTGACGACGGCGGAGGCGGAATCGCTGCTGGCGGTGCGGGAGCGGACCGGCGTCAAGATCGGCGAGGCGTTTATGGTCGACACGCATCCTCAGTGGATTCGGCTGCGGGAGCTGCTCCGGGGTGGGCGGATTGGCGATCTGCGCGCTGTAATGGGGTTCTTCAGCTACTTCAATATCGATCCGAACAACATTCGAAACAAGGTGGATGTGGGTGGCGGAGCGCTGATGGATATCGGCTGCTACATGGTGCGGGCGGCACGGTTTGCCTTCGGGTCCGAGCCTACGCGGATCGTGTCGACGATTGATCGCGACCCGCTAATGCGGACCGATCGGCTGACCTCGGCGCTGATGGAGTTCGCGGGCGGGCAGGCGATGTTCAGCTGCAGCACGCAGTTGGTGCCGTATCAGCGGCTGAATTTTGTCGGGACCAAGGGAAGAATTGAGCTGGAGATTCCGGTCAACGCTCCGCCGGATCGCCCAACGCGCCTACTCATCGATACGGGGAGCGACGTGTTCGGGGGCGGGGTGACGGTGGAGACGTTCCCGATCTGCGAACAGTACACGCTGCAGGGTGACGCGTTCTCAAAGGCCGTGCTGGAAGGCGGCGAGGTGCCGGTGGGAGTCGAGGATGCGATCGGCAACATGGCCGCGATCGAGGCCATCTTCAAGAGCGGGGAATCGGGACAATGGGAGATCCCGCAGCAGAGCTAGGCTCTACTGCGGGTTCGATTCAACTAGCAGCAATCGATTCCAATACCGCCTCCGGCGCAGTTGGAATAAGTCGCGATGAACAGCGCCGCCGGTGCCGGGGGAGTTGCAACACATGGCTGGATTCCCAATTGGGCATCGCTGATGCCCTCAGGGTTGGCGCTTGTGTCATAGCATCCATTCATCACAGTCAAGGCCACTGGGTAAGGGTGCCTGCTGCCGTCCTGAACTCTGGTGATAAGGTTCGCGAAAGCCGCCTCGATGTGTTGTTTTTCGGTCATTCCGGCGTAGGTCTTGTGATACGTCTGAAAGATGAGATCCTGACTTGAGTTGGCGGTGATGACGGTGGAATTGCCGTTCAGAATGGGAATGGAGGGTGCAATTCCTGCGGTGAGCGGCTTGTCGTAGACCAGGATCGTCGTGACATAGGGCGCGACGGGAAGAGCCGCGCCTCGGAAGGTGACCTTCGCGGTAGCCAGACGTCCCGCGAAGTGGACGTGATCCGGCATCGGCAGGGTGATGACGCGGTCAAGCGTTTGACGCTGAAGGACGATCGGACCCTTGAGCGTGGCTTCATCGAGGTAAACCGATCTTGCTGCCTGAGCCGCTGGCTTGTAAACCTTTTGAAATGTGGCACCGTTTGCAATCGGAGCCGTCGTCCAGGCAGCGGATGGCGGGACCACGGCTTCGTTGAGGATGCGGTTGGTCGCGTTGTCCCAGAACCCAAAACGACAGTCGTGTTCGGGTGTGCCAAAGGTCGATACGACAAGGCTGGTGTCTCCACTGTGGCTGAAGATCCAGGGCCCTTGAAACAGTATTCGGGTCTTGCCGTCGTGAGGCCCGGGAGGTGTACCACCTCCGCCTGACGGTGTGGGAGCCCGTTTGCAACCGATTATCATTGAACCTGCAATCGCTGCGAGCGGTTGAACGGCAGAGAACACACCAATGTTGCGCAGGACGGAGCGCCGGGAAACGTGCATTTAGAGTTTTCCTTGGACTTGAATTTTGGGTTGACCGACGAGTTGGAAAGCTGACCAATAATAGGGGTGTGAGGATTCTGGATCCGACTGCACCGACTGCTGGGACTTGCGAAGCGCTTCTGAAAACGTCTGGTGATTCGCAAGCTCAGTATAAAAACGAATCATCAGCTTGTGAGTCATGCGCGAATCGACATCCCATTGGGTTGCCAGCACATAGCTCGCTCCTGCGTTGAGCAGAATACGTGAAAAGGAAGCGACATTCTCCGCCGACTCGTTTGTCTGGTCCAGAGTACGGCACGCCGCCAGCACCGCGATCCTGCAACGCAGCATCGAGCCCTTCCCGAGCACGGCGGAACTCGAAGAATCCGCATGCGCCTCCGCACCTTGATCGAGACCATGCCCCGTGTAATGCATCAAGTCGGCGGAATTCATCTCGGAGCGCAGCGTAGCGGCACCATAAAAGCTCAGGTTTTCGCCTGAACGCTCCAGACTGGCCTTCCGCACCTGTGCGTTGTGGAAGGTGTGGACAATATCCGACGTCTCGTCGTATTCATCGGGAATTCTGGCCGCCAACAGCGGAGTCGTCTGCCGGATCACCAGCATCCGCGGGTCATTAGGAAGCGTGTCGAGGCCCGCGATCGAGTTTCCCGCTCCCGGATTACCGTGCGCCATCGGCCAGCCGGCGGGCAGGAAGACCAACGGATGGCCCACGCCCAGATAGGCGCCTTTATGCTGAATCGCAGCAAACGGAATGTTCGAAAGCGTCGAGTCAAGCTCAAATTGAATCGTCTCCGCCTGATCGACCTGGGCGGCGAAGGGCGCGATCAGATCCCGGTCCAGGGCTTGTCCCAGCAATGCAATATCTTCGGTGGACGACTTCGGGTCGGAACACAGGCGGCTAAATGCCATGGCTTCGTGATCGATCGTCGACGGGCTCGCAGGCAGGACGCGATACTGAACTCCACCGTCTGAACCGGGTAAGACGGACCATCCAACGTAGTGATCTTCCAGACGGGCGTACACGATGGTTATCCGCGACGCAGAGGGCATTGGGACTTGCGGCAGCATGATGGCGGGGTCTGAACCCACCGTCTGGAGCGTAGTAGCAGCCCGGCGATATTGCGCCGAGCGGAACCACTCCCACGCCCGCAACGCATCCTGCGCGCGATTTGAGGTCGCCAGGTTCAAAACCAACTCGTGATACGCGCGGCTGCTACGGTCCTGCCATGCTGGACGTTGACTTTCTCCCTGCACTGCCGCCAGCAACCTTTCTGAATCGGCGACTGCATGCCAGGCTGCCGAGATGGAACCCGCAGAATTGCCGGAACGGCGGAGCACATCGCCATATTGGGAGTAGAAATTGACGCTCGAGAGCAGTGAATTCGAATCTCGCAGCGCATCTTCTGCCCCGGCAAGAGAGACGACTGCTGCTCCCGGGCCGTGCTCCGCTGCGACGAGCGCAGAGCGATCTCCAAGCCAGTCATCCCGATAGATCTTCGTTGTGGGACCGTCCCCGATCCGATCCAGCAACTGGTCCGCTTCGTGAAACCTCTTTTTAGTGGAGACTGTATCGCCAATGGCGAGGTGATTCAAGCCGTCTGACTCCAGAGCGTACGCGGCGATTTGCAGATTGCTCGTCTTCTGTGCGGCGTCCGCAGCTGCCTCTGCAAGCCCCGCCTTGGTCCACTTCAGGTCAAGCGCGGATGCGACATTCTCCATGTCGTCCAAAAACTGATACCGCCGCATGAAGGTACCTCGCACCCGGTAGCACTCGGACAGGCCGCCCGCACCCGACGTCCACGCAGTTCCATACTCCCCTGACGCGTATTTCGTTGCGCTTAGGAATCCGGCGGCACGTAAACCAATAATCGGCAGGTTCGCGGCCCCCGCGATCTGGGTCGCCGCCGCCCCGGCGCTCGTAGCCGCGCTATTCCTCCCGGCCCACGACTGGCAGGAATCGATCTCAAGCTTGTTGAAAGCATTCATCCACGTGTAGGGAGCAAGTTGCCCGCCAGCATCCAGCGGTAGAGCTTCATCAAGGCAGTCCGTAACTTTGCCGGCTCGCCCCATGCGCTGCAGACTGTAAATATGCTCGGCGCGCGCCCTAAGAGCTCCCGGCACATTATTTCCCTTTTGATATAGTGTCGCTGCGAGCGCGGATGCGGTGTTCGCGCGGTCGACGTCACTTCGTGCGCTGGCTTGCAGCGCCTCAGACAGCGCGCCGTCCCCGGAAGGGACGGCGGGAGATGCCAGAAAATCGTGAAGCCATAGGTCTCGATGTTGAGCACCTATGGCTGCTAGTCGTTGCAGGGCGGTTGCGGTTTCCGGCTCATTTCTGCGCAGTAGCCAGTCCCGTCCCGCCGCATCCAGATAATTCTCGTAATCCCCTGGCGACTCTGTCGTCAGCGCCAGCAGGGTGGCCGGAGTGTACGGAGTATTGACTGTGTCCAGCGCGGACTGCGTCTTCAACTTGTCGATATGCCGTTGAATCTCCTTACGCCAGCCAGCATCTTTTTCCAGCGCCAACGCCGATTCAAAGTCCTTGATCGCCTCGGAGTTGACCGACTGCCGTTCCCAGCACAGGCCGCGGTCAAACAAGGCCACAGGATCTTTCTGCTGCACACTCTGGAGATACTGCCCGAAGAAGTCGATGGCACGCGCGTAGTCCAGCGGACGATTGTTGGCCTCCGCCAGTTCGAAGTACGCATTCGCCAAATCGAACTTCAACCGTGGAAGGTTCGGATTCAGAGCCTCGGCAACCTCAAACTGGCGTCGCGCCGATTCGCCGTCGTGTTCCACGATGGCAATTTCGCCCATCTTCTGTCGTAGCGCCGGGTCGTTCGGAGTTTTGTCGAATTGCTTGCTCGCGTTCAACTTGAGTTCCAGCAAGTCCGAGGCCAGATCGTCCTTACCGGTGCCGCGCGTCGGCGAGGCCAGCTCAACCGCCCGGGAGCCGGGAATTCGCAACTCGGAGAGCCGGTTATGATCGTAAGCCTGCGCGATCAGGTGGTCGTCGGAGCCCTGCCGCAACATGGGAACCGCCAGGAATCCCGCGACAACAAGCGCGGCAGCCGCAGCGAGCGTCATGACGGGCCAGCTCAGGAGCATGCGCGACACCTTCACCGGGGTGACGACGGGTTTGGCCGTGGCGAACATCATTGCGGCGAGCCTGCGCTGGCCGGATTCGGAGCTGCTGGTCAACTGTTGGAGGAACGCTTCCTCTTCCGGCGTGGCTTCCATGACGTCGGGGTTGAGCGTTTCCGCGAGCAGATCGCTACAGCTGTGGCAGCTGGCGGCATGGCGCAGGTAGGGCATGGCAGCATCCTCGGAGATTGCGCTGGCGGCCACGTCCTTCCAAACTGTTGGGGGTGGGCACGCGGAGCTCGAGTTGTGCAATTCAGGAAAGTACATAGGCCCTTTTCCCAGAGGAGCGCCTGGTGGCGTCATCTGTTCTCCTTATCTATCGCTGAGCCGGCGGAAAACCCTTTTGGGATCACTTTCACAGCCAGATATTCCTTCAAACACTTGACTGTGCGCAGGATCGAACTTTCCACGCCCTTAACCGTCAGCCGAAATCCTTCCACCCCTCCTATTTCCCGTGCCGTGAAGCCCTGCTGAAAGTACATCCAGAAGATGCTGTAGTCGCGCTCGGTCACCGGTTCCGGCATCAGCGACTTGAGCGCGGAATCGATCTCACCCATCCGGATGCGCCAGTCGGCCGAGTCAGTGGGTGTGGGGAAGGCCGGAATAAAGTCGAGATCGCCGTCTTCGGTCTCCAGATGGTGCGCGTCGCCGCCCGCCCGCTGGGCCATGGTAGCCCGGAAGTGGTCGTGAGCGACGTTGCGGGCGACGACGATCAGGTATCCGATGATCGAATCGTCTCCTTTGGGGATGAACTTGCGGAGCACTTTGCAGTCGTCGGCACAAAGGCGGAGGAAGATGTCCTGCACGAGGTCGTCGACGACTTCGGGGCTCACGCTGCCCCACTTGCGGGCCTTGCGCCGGACCGCCAGGGCAATCGGCTTCTGGAAGCGCCGCACGAACTCGTTCCACGCCGCAAGATTTCCTGCATCGCAGCAGAGCGTGGCGAGTTCATTCGCGGGGAGTTTGCTTAGGTCCATGGGGAGTCAAGTGTGTATTGGGTGAATTGTAATTCACGCCGATTGCTATGCCGAGGTGATTGATGATATGCGGCGAATTGCTGCCTCACCCCGGGGCGTGTCGCTTACCGCACATTGCGTTGCTCGCCAGCAATAGTCCATTGGCGTGATGGCGGTTCTAGCGGACGATAACCTCGCCGGTTGTGCGCGGGGAAGTGCAATCGTTGAAGAAGTATTCGCCGGGCTTCGTGAAGGTGTAGGTGAAACTATGTCCTGGCTGCAATGGGCCGGACTTGAAGAGCCCCTCGAAGAACTGGACAGCGCAATGGGGTGATGTGTTGCCCTCCGGATTGGTGAAGGTGACGGTGGTGCCGACGGCAACAGTCAGCTTCTGCGGTGCCATGGAATTCTGTGTCGTGGATTCGGCCGGGGCGAGCTTGCCGTCGCGCCAGATTCGCGCCAGGAAGATCGTGTTGTTGGTCACGGAGCCGTCGACCTCGGTTGCGAGGACGGGTTGCCGAACTGACGGCGGTATGGGGGCGGGGGACGGCGGAACCTTGCCGCCAAGTTTGAATGCCCAGAGGTCGTCCCCCTTGGGCGAGTTGTAGGGTAGCGCGTTGCCTCCTGCGAAGACGGCAACGTATTGTTCGCCGTCCACCTCGTAGGTCAGCGGCGTGCTGTGGACGCCCGCGCCGGTCTGGTAGCTCCACAACTGGCGGCCACCAGCGATATCCAGCGCCATGAGAACGCCGTCGGGCTGGCCGATAAAGAGCAGGTCGCCTGCAGTGGTAAGTGCCCCGCCTCCGTTGGTGACCGAGTACTTAAGGTCCCGCTGCCAGACGAGGCGATGCGTCACCGGGTTGAAGGCGACGACTTTGCCGCTGCGCCGCGTGCCGATGGGGCGAAATCCGACGCCGCCATCCACGGTGTCATGCACAGCATTGATGATGCCGGCTCCGCTGTAGATGTAGTGCGTCTTGGGGTTGAAGGACAAGGCGTTCCAATCCATGCCGCCGGCAATGCCAGGACTCTGAAGCAGAGGCTGATCGGTGTGGGGAGTGAAGATGCAGCCCGTCTTGTATCCCGGGATGGCCTGCGCGCTTCCGTCGGGCGTCGGGCAGAGCGGCACGACCGCGTCGCCCTTCGGGAACGGCTGCGTTGGCCATGTCTTCTGCGACGGCTCCTGAGGGACAGGCTTTTCGATGATGGGTGTGAGCGGGGTTCCGTCGGTGCGGTCGAGAATGTACCACATGCCGGTCTTGCTGCCGTAGACGATTCCTTTGCGGGGCTTGCCTTTCAGCGTCACGTCGATCAGGGTCGGAGCCATCACGCCGTCGAAATCCCAGATGTCATGGTGAATCGACTGGAAATACCAGACACGTTTGCCGGTCTTGATGTCGAAGGCGACGAGGCTGTTTGAGAAGAGGTTCTGACCGGGCCGGGTCGAGCCGTCGACGGCCCCGTTGCCGCGGCTGTTGCCGAAGGTCCAGTAAAGAAGGTGGAGCTCCGGGTCGATCGCGGGATGCATCCACGGGGCGCCGCCGCCGGTCTTCCAGGCATCGCCGGTTCCCCAGGTCTCGCTGCCCGGCTCGCCGGGGGCGGGTACGGCACGGAACTGCCAGACGATCTCGCCAGTCTTCGCGTCCATGGCTGTCGCGACGCCACGGCGGCCGTCGGCGCTGCCAAAGAAGATCATGCCGTCGTAATAGATGACAGCGGATTTGAGCGTGCCCATTGCCGGATCGTCCAACTGCTTTTTCCAGACGAGGCTTCCGGTCTTCTGGTCCAGTGCAACGATGGTCAGGTCGGCCATGGTGGCGAAGATCTTTCCGTCACCGGCTGCGACGCCGCGATGCTGCTGCACCCCAAGACCGGAGTCGTATTTCCACTTCACGTCGCCGGTCTTGCCGTCGACGGCAAACACGTGACCCTGGGTCGTTTCGACATAGAGCACACCCGCGATAGCGATGACCGACGACTCCTGGGAGTTTTCGATCGAGCCTGCCTCCAGATGGTCGTGCCACGCGCCGCCGAGAGTCGCGACGTTTTTCGTCGTGATTTTTGCTAGAGCGGAGTAGTTCTGGTTGCCGTAGTTGCCGCCAACCTTGGGATAGTCGGCCGTGGTGGGGGAGCAGCAAGTTTGCGCGGCTAGCGACGGTCCAAAGATCCAGGCGCTGAGGCCTATCAGCAGAACGGCAGAACGCTGCAGGTTCTTCATGGCGGCACAAGCCTCGATCATTCCCACTCCTTTATGTTGTGTGAGCCAAGCTATGTGTGGAGGGAAGAGGCTGTCAAGCCGTTGGGAGCGCAATGGAGGTTTTCAGCCGTTGATCGGCATTAGGCGGTCAGAGTAGCCGAGCAGGAAGACCATTCCGATCCCGAGGCTGTAGATCGCTGTCAGGCCGGTCAGGATCGGCGTCCATTTTGACCAGCTGCGGCCCGCAGTGAAGACTCCGGCCACCGCTGCCGTGATCAGGGTATTCATGGCGAGCAGGCCAAGCAGGAAGATCCCGAGCCCCAACATGCCTTTCCCGGTTCCGCCGATATTTGCGGCCAGCAGAAACAGGGCGAGCTGGCTCGGGGTCTCTGCGCCCAGCCCGTGGATGACGCCGATGCCGAAACAGGTCGGGCCGTTGACGTCTACCGGCCGCGCGACGATTTCTCGTCCGGTGAACCATTTGTAGCTGCGACTACGGATCCACCGGCCTGCACCAATCAGCAGGGCAGCCCGTGATTTTGGCGCGCCCTTGCGGAAGATCAAGCTAGCGAGGACATATATCGCGAGCACGATAAGCGTCACCCCGACTAGGCGCTCTGACCAGCGATCAAGGCTGTGCGGCAGGGTCAATTGCAAGCCGATGACGAGGGTGCCAAGGGCGGCCACGGTGATGGCGTGGCCCAAGGCATAAATCAGGCCGAGTCGCATGGCATCGGAGGCGCGGCGCTGGACGCCGGTAATATCGGTAATCGCGGCGATGTGGTCGTAGTCGAACCCGTGACGGAAGCCAAGTAACGCGCAGGAAAAGACGACGACCTGGATTGGGGCTGTCATGCGATGAAGTGCTCCAACTTCGCCATGACTTCCAGCATATGGGAGGAATCTGTTCTGCGAACAGGCATCCGAAACGCCGGACGTCGTACTATGGTCGCGTCGCTCGAATCAGGAAAGGCAGTCGCCATGGCTTGTAGCTGCACCCGCATCAAATTCGCATTCAGTCTGTTTGTCGCGGCGTTCGCAACGGCGTCATTGCGCGCGCAGGATACTGTGCCACGCCCAAAGATCACCGGCATCTCGCACGTCGCGTACTTTGTCTCCGATCTACCCAAAGCGATAGCCTTCTGGCATGACTTCCTCGGCTACGAGCAGTCGTACACGCTGCCCATGCCTGATAACAGCGGCGTCCGAATCTCGTTTATCAAGATCAACGACCAGCAGCACATCGAGCTGTTCAACGAGAAGTCGACGATCCCCCACAACTTCATGAGCCATCTCTGCTTCAGCGTGAATGATATTGAGCAGATGCGCAGCTTTCTCCGCGCCAAGGGCTACGACGTGAAACCTGGCAACGGGGCCAAGACCAAAGCCGGTGACTATGCCTTCGAGATAAAAGACCCGGACGGCATGCTGATCGAGTTCGTGCAGAGCCTGCCCGACGGCCTGGAGCGGAAGGCCGCCGGCAAACTGCTTCCGGACAGCCGCATCTCTCCGCGTGTCTATCATGTCGGGTATCTGGTGGGCGATGCGCAGCGCACGATGGACTTCTACACGATGCTCGGCTTTACGGAGACATGGCGCGGCGGGGCGAATCCGAAGGAGCTTAGCTGGATTAACCTGAAGGTTCCAGATGGCGATGATTACATCGAGCTAATGCTGTATCACGCGTTGCCCGAGGGGCCGTTTGGGAGTTCGAACCACATCTCTTTGATGGTTCCCGATATCGAAAAGGCTGTTGCGGACCTGAAGGCGCGTCCTTACATGGCCAGCTACGGCAAGGAGCTGGCCATCCGGACCGGCGTCAACCAGAAGCACCAGATGAATATGTACGATCCCGATGCCACCCGGGTTGAGCTGATGGAACCCTTTACCATCACGGGCAAGCCGACAGCGCCTTCCATGGCACCGCCACCGGCCGCGAATCCGCCGTGGGCGAGGTGACCGCCCCCGTTACTTCGCTGCTACGGGGGATCCCTCGCGATGCAGCACATACAGGTTGTGTTGCGGCCCCAGCATGTTGACCGTGGTCTCCGCCTCGATCAACGTGTTGCCGTCATCCTGCAGCGTGTAGCGAACCGTATTGCGCGTCCTCTGGCCGCGCACCGTCACGCCATATCCAGAGAGCACCATGGCGTTGCCCTGGCGGGCGATCTTCGAGTGGAAGACGATGTCCGTACCCTCGACGGTGTTGTACTTGGGCGAATCGACGACCAGCCTGGTCTGCCACTGGTCGGGCTCGTCGTTGGGCGACGACTGGTGCGAATGGACGTAGTGCCAGGATTTTCCGTCGTACGCGATGATGGCTTTGCTCTCACCGTCGATCCGCTGGATAATCTGGCTCTTCTGGTTGTCGAGAATCCAGGTGCCGGAGAACGGCGGCAGCTTTGCTTCTGCCTTGGCGACGGGTGCTTTTGGTCGCGGAGTAGCGGCGGTCTGCGCCCGCGAAGAGGCAACCGGCAGGGCCAACGCCAGCAGCAGGAAAGAATGCATGAATCTCATGTAGGTCATCGTAGCGATCAATCATAATGAGAAGCAAGGGAGTTGTGATGCGACGGGGTTTTGCGGCGGGGGCAAAGCGGGTGTCCGAATGGAGCGAGCCCCTTGCGCGATGGGCGGAACCTCATGTGCGCGAGCTTCTGCAGAATCGTTTTGTGCTGTCGTTCGCCGTGCACGGCGTCGTCCTGTTCGTCCTGCTGAACGCCTGGTGGTTCGGGGCGAAACGGATGAAGCCTGCGGGGTCCTCGCACGGCGTCCAGGTAATGCTCCTTGCCAGCGTAGGAGCGCCGAAAGCGAGTCCGCCTGCCCAACACCACGCCGTAGCTCCCAGGCGTGTCGTTGCCACCACGGCGACGAGCAAGATCGCTCCCGAGCCGGAAGCCGAAGCCGCTCCCGCAGTCGAAGCTCTGGGTGACGGACCTGCGACCATTCTGTTCATCCAGGGTTTTCCTTCGCAGCCGCCGCAGATCGCTGGTGGCGACCTGACCCGGGACCTTATCGTTGACGTGCAGATCGACGAAACCGGTCGTGTGCGCCAGACCCATAAAGAGCGCGGCATGGGAGCAGGGGTGGACGACGTGATCATTGCAACCCTGCTGCAGTGGGTCTTTCAACCGGCAATGCGGTCCGGCAAGGCAATCCCCAGCGTGCAGGAATTGCACTTCCACTTCGACGCGCGACGCAACCCGTCATGCGGCTGGGAGTGCGTTCAGTTGATGGCAAACTAACGTTATCGCCGGGCAGATTTACGATTGCCTCACGATCCCGCCGATGGTAGATTAGAACCAATACCCACACTCCCTGTAACCTCCTGCTCCGCGACAGCCCCTGCGAGACCGCTCCATGGCCGAGTGTTCTCTCCGCTTACGCAATTGATCATGTCCCTGCACTGCGCCCGCTTGTCGAGGATTTCTTCGATTGGCTGCTCAGTCGCATGACGTGTCATACCGTGTGAGCAGGGCGGGGCCACCTCTGTGTGCGCCCAACACGATCTGTGGGTCAACTCTGTAAGGAGCGACCACCTTGACTCGTCATTCCAGCATCTGCCCGGCCATACTCCTGCTCCTCGCTGTCACGGGATACTCCCAAACCAAACCCGCTGCGCCCCCTGCAAACCACGATTCCCCGGCTACGGTCACTGCCATCGTTCGCGAGCGCACCAACGCCACGCAGTGGTTCTCGGCTACGCCGACATCGGAAGTCTACGGCCAGCAGGATTCTCTGTTGCGCCTCAGCATCGCACAGCGCATTCGGCACTTCGACTATATGGCCGATCTGGGGCAGACCACCGAACTCGGCCTGCCGGTCGATGCTGTATCGCCCGTCGCCGCGCAAGGTCAGCTCGGTCTTGGTGGCTCCTACTTTGCAGCCAATGGCAACAACTCCTACCCCGTGGCGGCATCGCTTCGGCAGGGCTTTCTGCGCTATCACTTCAAGCGGGATGCAACGGTGCTTCGTGTGGGCCGGTTTGAGTTCTTCGACGGACAGGAGACCGCCCCGAAGAATCCGACACTGGCATGGTTGCAGACCAACCGCATCGGCCACCGCTTGATCGGCAACTTCGGCTTCTCGAACGGGCAGCGATCATTCGATGGTGTCGACGGCAAGGTGGGCGGTAGCAACTGGGATGTGACGGCGATGGCTGGCCGCGCCACCCAGGGCGTCTTCAACATGAATGCGAATCCAGATCTGAATGTTGATGTGCAATATCTCGCCTACACGCGTAGCCTGGCCAAGAACCGCGTCGTGGTCCGCGCCTTCGGCATGGACTACCACGACGGGCGCACAGGGCTGACGAAGACAGATAACCGCACCGCCGCCGCTCGCGCCCTGGACCACAAGAACATTCGCATCGGCTCGTATGGCGGCGACCTGATCGCTGCGATGCCGGTGGGCAAGAATACGGTCGACTTCCTCTTCTGGGGTGTTCTGCAAAACGGCCAGTGGGGTCTGCTGGAGCAGCATTCGGGTGCTGTTGCAATCGAAGGCGGACTGAAGCTGGAGAGCGTTGCCACCAAGCCCTGGATACGCGGCGGTATGCTGCGTTCCACCGGCGACAACAACAACACGGACACGGTGCACAACACGTTCTTCTCCGTGCTGCCTACGCCGCGAATCTATGCGCGGTTCCCATTCTTCAACACGATGAACAGCAAGGATGAGTTCGTACAGTTCATCGACAAACCGACGGCGAAGACCGACCTTCGCGCCGACCTTCACTTCCTGCAGCTCACCGCTCCGACTGACTTCTGGTACGGCGGCGGCGGAGCATTCGATAACAAGGTGTTCGGCTATACGGGGCGTCCGGGCAATAACCACGGAAGCCTCGCAACCATGGCGGACATCAGCATCGACCATGCGCTGACGCCGAAGATCACCGTCTCTGCTTACTACGCGCAGGCGTTCGGCAAGACGGTGGTTTCGACCATTTACCCGACAGGGCACAACGCGCAGTATGGATACTTTGAAGTGACTTATAAATTGAGCAAGGCTCTGGGGAAGGCGAAGGCTTTGAAGAAGCCGTAAGGCTCGTCAGGACGTCGCACAAAGGGCACCGGGATAACCCGGTGCCCTTTGTGTTGTGGCCGTTGCGGCTTGGGAGGAGAACGCCCGGGCTGAAGGCCCGCCCTCCCACCGAACACGCAATTGTGACTTTCAGTTGAAAAACCCCACCTCAATCGATACGGCTGATTGAGATGGGGCACCCGGCATGGTTGGTTGGCGGAGCTTCTTGGTTAGGAGGCGATCAGTACGCCCTCGCCGCTGACGACCTCTTCGCCTTCGAACGTTGCATCATTAGCCAGCGCTCTGCCGCCGGGCCCGACCCACGTCTTCGTCCAGGAGCGGGAGACGACCAGCAGCAGACCGAGCACGAAGCAGGCAAGGCCCGCGTACTCGATCCAGCCCGTCGCATAGCTGCCGGTGTGCTGCTTGGAATAGGCCAGCACGTTGGGGAGAATCGAGCCGCCCAGCGCACCGATTTCGCCGATCATGCCGCCCGCGATTGCTGTGGTCACAGGCCAACGCAGAGGAACGAGTTGGAAGGTAGCCCCATTGCCTGCACCAAGCGCCGCGAAGCAGAGCATGAAGAGGATGGTGGTAACCGTCAGCGAAGGAGTTGCCATCAGGCCGAACAGGCCTGCGATAGCCACCAGGAAGACCACCGCCAGCGTCGTGATGCCGCCCACCTTGTCGGCGAAGTAGCCTCCAACGACGCGGGTTGCGGAGCCCGTAAGCGTAGCCGCCACGGTGTACATGCCCGCCTGGACCTTGGTCATCCCAAACTGCGTGACGTAGAAGGTGGTGAGGAAGGTCGACAGACCGATGAAGCCGCCAAATGTGATGACGTAGACAAGGTTAAAGTACCAGCCATCCGGCTCGATGAGGCACTTGAGGTGTTGGCCAAGCGACTGGTGCTCGGCATCCGGCGGCTCTTTGGCGAAGAAGATCATGACCAGCAGGGGCAGGAGCATGCAGCCCGCGGCGAAGCCGTAGACATGCTGCCATCCGAAGGCCATCGCAAGCCGAGGTGCGAACAGCGCGGCCAGTGCGGTACCGCTATTGCCTGCTCCTGCAATGCCCATCGCAAGGCCCTTGTACTGCTTGGGAAACCAGCCTGACCCGAGCGACAGAGCAACCCCAAAGCTCGCACCGGCGATGCCCAGTAGAACGCCCATGGCGAGCACCTGGTTGAAGGAGTGAACGAAGAAATATCCATAGATGAGCGCGACGATGATGAGGCTCATCTCCAGGATCGCTGCGCTCTTGCGGCCGATGTACTGGCTCAGCACTCCAAGCGGAAAGCGCATGAGGGCGCCAGCGAAGGTGGGGATTGAAACCATGAGGCCGGTCTGGACGAGCGAGAGGTGGAACGACTCCTTGATGAAGGGTCCCATCACACCGTTGAGCACCCAGATTGCGAAGGAGAAGTCGAAGTAGAGGAAGGCGGCGAAGAGCGTCGGCGGATGGCCGGACTTCAGGAACAGCTTGGTGCTTGCCATGGCAAGAGTCTCCTTGAAATAGGATCAGATTTTTTGCGCTGCTGGTGAGTCTGCGGCTGGAGCGAACGTCGTGGTGCGCTCCGTGAACTGCGGTAGGGCTAATCCCATGCGGCGGGCGGGGCCGATGGAAAGGTCGATCAGACGCGTAGATCCTGCGTGGTCGTTCGATTGACCCGCACGGCGCACTGCTTGAAATTGGGTTCGCGGGAGATGGGGTCGAAGTCTCCCAGCGTCACGAGGTTGGAGTTCGCCTCGGAAAAATGAAATGGCATAAACACCTGGCCGGGCGCGACGATGCCCGTGATGCGCAACTCAACGCCATCCACGGCATTGCGCCGCGAGCGCACGGTTACGCGGTCGTGCGGCTTCAACTTCAGCCGTTCCGCATCGACCGGATTCATCTCCAGCCATGCGTTCGGAACCATCGCGTTCAGGATCGGAATAGCGCCGGTCTTGGTTCGCGTATGCCAGTGCTCAACGGTGCGCCCGGTGTTGAGGATCAGGTCGAAGTCGGCGTTGGGCTGCTCGGTAAAGGGAAGGCAGGGAACGCAGTGCAGCAGCGCACGGCCGTTCTCGCGGGGGAACACTCCGTCGGCATACAGGCGCTTGCCGCCCCACTGCATGCCGCCTTGATCTTCAATCTGCTGCCAGGTGAATGGGCTGTAGTCGCACAGTCGACCGGCGGAGACGCGCTGCCATTCGAGCCATGAGTCATGCGTCGTCTGCCAGCAGGGAAAGAGTTCGTCGCGAACGCCCAGGCGGTCGGCGAGCGCCATGCAGATGTCGAAGTCGGAGCGTGCCTCGCCCGGCGGGGTGGAGAAGCGATTCACCTTGCTGATGCGCCGTTCGGAGTTCGTGTAGGTTCCCTCTTTTTCACCCCAGATCGCCGCCGGAAGTACCAGGTCGGCAAAGTCCGAAGTCGGGGTAGGGAAGAAGCCGTCCTGCACGACGACGAACTCCGCCGTAGTGAGGGCCTGCTGCAGCAGGGCGTAGTTCGGAAAGCTGACTGCAGGGTTGGTCGCGATGAACCACAGCGCCTTCACCTTGCCGGTGACAGCGGCTTCGATGATGTCTGGATACGCAAGGCCGCGGGCCGACGGGATGCGGGCTTCATCGATGTTCCAGAGTGCGGCAAGGTCAGCGCGATCGCCGGCGTTATCGAATTTGCGATAGCCGGGCAGCGATGACGCGAAGCCGCTCTCGCGGGTACCCATCGCGTTGCATTGTCCGGTGATGGAGAACGGCGACGCGCCCGAGCGGCCGATGTTGCCGGTAAGCAGTGCCAGGTTGTTGATCGCCGTGACAGTGACGCTGCCTTGCGTCGAATGGTTCACGCCCATCGTCCATCCGATGAACGCTGCCTTGGCTCGACCGTAGAGGCGTGCCACGCGATAAATCGTCTCGACTGAAAGTCCTGTCAGTTCGCTCGTGCGTTCTGGGGTGTACTCGGCGACGAACTCTGCGAATGCCTCATAGCCCTCGGTATGTTCGACGATGTACTTCCGGTTGACGAGGTCTTCCCGCAGTAGGATGTATGCGATCCCGTTGAGTAAAGCGATGTCCGAACGCGGCTTCACCGGCAGGTGAATGTCGGCCATCATCGCGGTCTTTGTGACGCGCGGATCGGCAACGATCAATACCTGGCCCGGCGTGCGACGCAGCCGATTGCAAAGGATCGGATGATTGTCGGCGATGTTCGACCCCACCAGCAGGACCACATCGGCGGCTTCGAGATCGTCATAGGCGCCCGGCGGTCCGTCGCTGCCGAAGGACATCTTGTAACCCGAGACAGCGCTGGCCATGCAGAGCGTTGTGTTGCCGTCGAGGTTGGAGGTGCCGAAGCCAAGCTGCACCAGTTTGCCCAGCGTGTAGAACTCCTCGGTCAGAAGTTGGCCCGTGCCGATCACGCCCAGCGTCTCGCGGCCATACTGCTCCTGGAGCGAGCCGATGCGCGACACCATCGTGTCCAATGCTTCGTCCCAGCTAACCGGCTCCAACGGGGTACCGCGTCCGCCGCGCCGCAGCATCGGAGTCGTCGCACGACCTGGCGCGCCAACCACATGATGTTCGGAAAGACCCTTGGGGCACAGCTTGCCCAGGTTCACCGGATGATCGGGATTGCCGCGCGCCGCCACCGCTTTGCCATCACGCGTGCCGATCAGCATGCCGCAGCCGACCGAGCAGTAACCGCAGGTGGTCTTCGTCCAGGTATCCGCTACGCGCGACTCAGAGATGTAGCCGAACTCAGGGTCCCTGGCGTAGGCGTACTTGGTGCGAGCGATGTCGAAGCCCAGCATCCGTGCGAGTTTGTGGAAGACACTCATCCGGGACCTCCGTGGGAGCGCACATACGTCAGCCCCATGTTCAACGGCACAACCGAGACGAAGAATAGGTGGCGTCCCAGCGCGACGGCAAGAACCGTCGACAGCAACGCGGCAACTGGCAGGGGAATGGCGAGGAGCATCGCTCCGGCCAGCGCCGCCGCTACCGAGAGCGCCAGGAATGGCTTCATGCCTTGACCGCGCAGCAGGTTGTAGCTCGCGCGCAACTCAAACAGCTTTGAATTCCGCATGCGCAGCGTCTTCCATGCAACGTTCGCGATCCACAGCATCGAGAATGCAAGAGCCACCGGCACTGGTAGCTGGATGGGTGTGTGCTGCACATGCATCCCGAGCCTGGTCATGGGTCCGACGAGCCATCCGGCAAGCTGCTCCAGAGCTGCTGCAAGCGCCAGGCCGATCATCCCGCAGGAGAGCACGAAGTCAGCCGGCGTATGCAGCATGTTCCACGATGGCCGCGCTGGCACAAGGTAGATGTAGGCGCTCGCGATCGTGCCAAGCAATCCGAAGATCACCGCAGCCGCGGCCGTGGGAATCACAAGAACCGCAGCATGAGTGACGCCGAACAGCGCACTCCATGCCGCCGCAGTGCATCCGCTTACAGCCAAAAAGAACAGGCCGAAGAGCAGGACCTCGCGACTGAGCCAGGACCGACGCCACATCTTCAACGCGCGCCAAGCGTACGCCGGACGACCAAGATGGAACACGCTCACGTTCAATGCGATGGCGGTAATCAGCGCGAGCAACGTGATGGTGACAACGTCCAGCCCGCCCTTCAGCAGCAGCACGGCAAGCGTACCGACGGAGGCCTGCACCATGGTCGTCATGGCCACCAGTGAAGGGTGCCCGTGCTCGGGCCGGATGTTGCCGGTGTCGACGCGCTCCAGCCATGACTGGGAGTTCTCCGGCAGCGTGATGCGTGTGGTCGAGATGGTGTGTCCGGCGGGCGGCATCCCCGGCGATTCGGCCAGCGCGTAGTCGGCGCGCCACTCGATCTTGTTGACGATCTCAATCTGAATAGCGTCTTCCGGACAGGCGTTCACGCAGGCCGGTTCCAGTCCATCTTCCAGGCGCCCTCGGCACATGTCGCACTTGCCCACCACGCCGCGCTCCGGGTTGAACTGCGGCACACTGTACGGGCAGTTCCAAACGCAGTACTGGCATCCGATGCAGGCGTCGGCAGAGTGCAGCACAATGCCGGTGACCGGGTCTTTCGTGTAGGCGTCGACAGGGCATCCCTTCACGCAGTCGGCGCTGATGCAGTGATTGCAGCCCATGGAAAGATACGATCGCTGCGTGTCCGGGTAGACGCCGCCTTCGAGTTCGCCGACGCGCCGCCATTGGATGTCCGCCGGGTTGCCATTCTGCTCGTTGCACGCCACTTCGCACGACCGGCACCCGATACACTTCGTCATGTCGAAGTGAAAGCGATATTGCTCGCCATCTTCGAGCGGACGCGACGGGATCAATGCCTCGACCAGTTGTGCCGAAGCGCCACCTTGAATCAGCGTCAGCCGCACCAGATCCTGATCGTCGGTCTCGATTGCCCGGTCGTAGAGTGGCAATGCCATGCGGCTCCCTTAGTACACGTCGCGGTGGTAGCGGCGATCGTCTTGCATCTGCCCGACATAGTCTTTGGCGGCATCGGCATCCATGCCGCCGTGGGTCTGGATCACCGTGTGCAGCGCTGCATCAACATCCTTCGCCATGCGCGAGGCGTCGCCGCACACGAACATCTGGCCGCCATCTTGCAGCCAGCGCCAAAGCTCCGCGCCGTGCTCGATCATGCGGTCCTGCACATAGATCTTGTGTTCCTGGTCACGGGAAAATGCAGTGTCGAGCCGCGTGAGATGGCCGTCGCTCGCCATGTCGTTCAACTCATCGCAGTAGAGGAAGTCGGTGTCGGCGCGGCGGTCGCCGAAGAAGAGCCAGTTGCGTCCGGTGTGGCCCAGCGCACGGCGCTCATGCAGGAACGAACGGAACGGCGCAATCCCCGTCCCGGGCCCGAGCATGATCATCGGACTATCCGCGGACGGCAGACGAAAGCGCGTGTTCGGCTGGATGTAGATTGGCACACGCGAACCAACATCCACGCGGTCCGCAAGCATGGTCGAGCAGATGCCGCCGCGCTCCCGCTCATGCGAACGATAGCGCACCACGGCAATTGTGCAGTGCACCTCGCGGCCATGCGCGGCGGGGCTCGACGAGATGGAGTAGAGTCGCGGAGCGAGGCGTGGAAGCAGGGAGGCCAGTTCCTCCGCGGACTCCACCACGCCCGGATACTCTTCAAGAAGGTCGACCAGGCCGCGATCGTACATGTACGTTTCCAGGTGCGCCGACTGATCGGCAGGCAGCAGCGCTTCCAGAATTCGTGCGCCACTCTTTTGCGCGAAGTGTTGCACCATCTTGCGGCTGAGACGAGTCGGCTGTAGGTGGTGCAGCAGCGCATCGCCGACGGTGACGATTCCTACCTTCGGCAGCGTGGTCTGTGTCGTCGCATCGAAGGGCAGCAGCGAAAGAATCTCGCCGACCAGCGCCGGATCATTCTGCGCGACCACGGCGCACGCATCGCCGGCTTCGTAGTGGACCGCAGAATCTTCAAGTCCAAAGCTCAGGTGCATCGTCAGCTTGCTCGACCCCGCGCCATTCAGAGCTCGCCGTTCCAGCAGCTCCGCGTGGAACGGGTTCTCGCGGGTGTGGACCTGCACGGGCTCGGCCAAGATCGACGTAGCTACAGCGGCGCTGGCCGCCGACGTCGTCTTGCTATCGAGCTGCTGCCAGAGGCTGGCCTTCCACGCTTCAAATGGCGTGTCGACTTCGACGTCGCTGTCGGTTCGAGCGATGATCCTCGTCGCCCCGAGCGATTCGAGACGCGCGTCCAGATCCGCTCCGAACTGGCAGAAATTCTCGTAGTTCTTATCGCCCAGCGCGAACACCGAGTAGCGCAAGCCGCTCATCATCGGGGCAGAGTCCGAGAAGAGTGCATCGCGAAAGTGGACGCCGCTCTCCGGAGGATCGCCTTCACCATAGGTGCTGGCGAAGATCAACACGTTCTCCTGCTGCGCAAGTTGCGCCGGGGAGACCTTGTCGAGCGAAGCAAGCTCGACCGTGTGACCCTTGGCTTTCAGTTCCTTGCCCATCTTTTTTGCGAGCCGTTCGGCGGTCCCGGTCTGCGTGGCAAAGTACAGTCCAAAGCGCAGACTCGCCCCAGCCGTGGCCGGTTGAGGCGCGCCGGAGTACAGGCCCGCAAGAAATCCATTCAGCCACGCCCGCTGCTCCAGCGAGAACGGCGCGTTGTCCGGGATGTAGGGAACGGTTGGAGTCATCGCGGTTATACCTGCACCGTGTTGGTCTGGTCCTGCATGGACATCGCGCGAAGTTCG